>JBJTIQ010000069.1:0-43557 GCA_046095085.1 Actinomycetota bacterium
GAGACCGTACGTCGCATCGCGCAGACCGCTGCCGAAGCGGGCGAGCGAGTAGCCGCCGAGCTCGGCGTCGCGGCCGTCGAGGAGACCGGCTTCGGTGTCGCCGAGCACAAGAAGCTCAAGAACGTCGCCTGCTCGGTGGGCATCTGGAACACCTATCGCGATCACGACTACGTGTCGCCGGTCCTTCACCCCGACCGCGGAATCGTCGAGGTGCCGCGCCCGGCGGGTGTGGTGATCGCGCTAACTCCATCGACCAATCCCGTGGCGACTGTCTTCTTCAAGATCATGCTCGCGCTGCTGACGCGCAACGCGATCATCATCTGCCCCCACCCCTTCGCCAAGCGGGTCTGCACCGAGGCCGCGTATGCGATGGCTGAGGCCGCTGTCGCCGCTGGCGCACCCGACGGCTGCATCCAGGTGGTCGAGGAGCCGTCGATTCCTCTCGTCAACGCCCTGATGACCGACGATCGGGTCGATGTCATCGTGGCCACCGGGGGCACCGCCATGGTGCGCGCCGCCTACCGCAGCGGCAACCCGGCGATAGGAGTCGGTCCCGGCAACGTGCCGGTGATGGTCGACGCCACCGCCGACGTCGCTGCCGCGGCCCACCGCATCGTGGCGAGCAAGGCCTTCGACAACTCCATCCTGTGCACCAACGAGTCGGTGCTCATCGTCGAGGAAAAGGCCGCCGGGGCTCTCGAAGCCGCACTGCGGCGCGAAGGCGCCTACGTCCTAGCCGGCGAGGAGATCGATGCCGTGAAGAGCGTGATCTTCGACGGCACCACCTTCAACACGGCATGGGTCGGCAAGTCGGCCACGCAGATCGCCGAGGCTTCGGGCATCAAGGTGCCGGCCAACACGCGCATCCTCGTCGCACCCTTCCCGCTCGTCGTACCCGAGGAGATGCTCTCCCACGAGAAGCTCTGCCCCGTGCTTGGCATGGTCGTCGTGCCGAGTGCCGCTCGCGGCATCGATGCGGCCCGTGCCGTGCTGCGCATCAGCGGAGCAGGGCACAGCGCCGCCATCCACAGCGAGGACGCCGCGACGATCATGGCTTTCGCCTCGGCCGTGCCGGTGTTGCGCGTCGCCGTCAACGTTGGCAACAGCCTCGGCAGCGCCGGTATCGAGACACATCTGGCCCCGACCATGACCATCGGCACCGGGTTCTTCGGTCGCTCATCGGTGGGAGAAAACCTCGAGCCGAAGCACCTGGTCAACATGACGCGGATCGCCTATCCCTCGGACGGCAGTTCAGCGATGCCCGACTTCAGTGCTCTGCAGCCCTGGCACGAACCCGCCGGGGCGGTTCCGCCGTATCCGATCGCCTCCAACATGGAAGGGGCCCCCGCCCTCGTGCGCGCCGACGACCCGCAGGACGAACTGCGCGACGAGATCCGCCGCATGGTCGTCGAAGAGCTCCGAGAGATCCTGCGGGGCTGACATGGCTGAACTTCGTTCCTTCATCTTCCTTGACCGCCTGCAACCGCAGACGATGTGCTATCTGGGCACGTGGATCCGCGGGTCGCTGCCGCGAGCGGGTGTCGCGGCACAGATCATCGAGGTGGCTCCCGGCCTCGACATCGAGCCCCTGACCGATATCGCGCTCAAGCACGCCGACATTGGCGCGGGCATCCTCTTCGTCGAGCGCCAGTTCGGCTACCTCGAAGTGCACGGCCCCACGAGTTCGGTGCGTAGTGCTGCCGACGCTGTGCTCGAGCACCTCGGAGCCAGCGCATCGGATGCCACGGCCCCGCAGATCCTCGCCTCGCGCGTGGTCCCGAAGATCGACCGTCAGCACGCGTTCCTCATCAACCGCAACAAGCTCGGCTCGATGGCACTGCCGGGGCAGTCGCTCTTCGTGCTGGAAATGCAGCCCGCGAGCTATGCGATCCTCGCCACCAACGAGGCCGAGAAGGCCGCGCGCATCAACGTCGTGGACTACCGCATGGTGGGTGCCACGGGCCGCGTCTACCTAACCGGCACCGAGTCCGAGGTGCGAGCTGCCGCCGACGCAGCCGAGGGTGCCCTGCGGAGCGTGGTCTCATGACCTCCCCCGACATGCTGCGCGAGGTCATCCGCGAGGTCGTGCGCGACGTCATCCGCGAGGTCATCGCCGAGGAGATGGCAGCCGTTGCGCTCAGCCAGGCCTCCGGCACCAACCATGCTTCACCGCGGGCCACACAGCCCGCGCCGCGGGCTTCGGTGCCGACCGGCGTACTGCTGGACCGCGGAGCACTGACCGAGCGTCACGTGCGATCCGCGGGCGACGCCAAGTCGATAACCATCGGAAGCAAAGTCGTCATCACGCCCCTCGCCCGCGAACGTGCGCGGACGATGGGCATCGAGATCATCCGGGTCTCGGTCGAAGGGTAGGAGAAGACATGCTGCGCGCACGCGTCATTCAAAGCGTCTGGTCGACGAAGAAGGTCTCGTCGATCCCCAACGGCGCCTTCCTCGAGGTCGAGGTCGAACCCGGCGGTGCCCGTCTGGTCGCCTTCGACGTGCTCGGATCCGGCGTCGGCGAGGCCGTGCTGGTAACGACCGGCTCGGTCGCGGCCGCATGGCTGCCCGGCGACGCACCCCCCATTGACGCGCTCATCATCGGTTCGATCGATGAGGAGCGGAACTGAGCGGACCACCGCTCGGCAACCACGAAAGGAAACACCATGTCCAACAACGCGATCGGCATGATCGAGACCAAGGGTTACGTGGCTGCGCTTGCTGCCGCCGATGCCATGGTCAAGGCAGCCAACGTGACCATCGTCAGCCGCGAGCAGGTCGGCGACGGACTCGTCGCCGTGACCATCCAGGGCGATGTCGGCGCCGTGAAGGCTGCGACCGACGCTGGTTCCGAGGCTGCTAGCCAGGTGGGCGAGCTCATCAGCGTCCACGTGATTCCGCGGCCGCACCAGGAGCTGTCGAAGAACTTCGGGGTATCGGCGAAGTGAGCCAGGGCGGACTTCCCGCCTCGGCCGCACCGGAACTCCGGGTCTACCTGCAGCTGCTCGATCTCCAGCCGCAGTTCGCGGCGTATCTCGGTACGCCGACGCGCGCTCGCGGCTACCCGCCCTATGCGGGCCAGCACGCCCTCATCGTCGAGGTCGCGCCAGGACTGGCGATCGAGCGAGTGACGGATCTCGCGCTCCGGCAGGTGCCCGAGGCCGAACTGGGCATCCTCTTCGTCGAGAGGCAGTTCGGCGTGCTCGAGGTGCATGCGGATTCACGTGAGCACGTCGAGGCAGCCGGAGCAGCGATCCTCGCCGGCCTGGGCGCGCGACCCGAGGATCAACTCAGGCCGCAGGTGCTCTTCCATGACGTCATCCACGACATCACCGACCAGCACGCGGTGATCCTCAACCGCGTGCGTCAGGCCTCGATGGTGCTGCCCGGGCACAGCCTGCTGGTCTTCGAGATGACACCGGCGCTCTTTGCTGCCGTAGCAGCCAACGAGGCGGAGAAGGCGGCGCCCGACATCACCCTGGTCGACGTCCAGATGATCGGCGCAGCCGGACGGGTCTACATGGCCGGCAATCCCGAGTCGGTCGAGCGCGCACGCGAGGCCATCGGGGCAGCCCTTGCTGCGGTGGCGGGCCGGGATCAGTAGCGTCTGAGCCCGGAGGGAGCACCGTGACCGATCCCGTGGCCTCATTCGAGGAGTTCGCCTACGCCGCACTGCCGGCGTACGGGCTCACCGATGCCACGCGGCTCACGCTGCTGAACGTCTCCGAAAACGGCACCTTCCTGGTCGAGGACCCCGAGCAGGGTCGCTCGGTCCTGCGCATTCATCGCACCGGCTACCACTCCCGCGAGGCCATCCTCAGCGAGTTGGCGTGGATCGATGCGCTAAGAGCCCAGCAGATTGTCGACACCCCCGCGTTCATGCCCACTCTCGACGGAGAACTTGTCGCGACTGCTCGCACAGCCGACGGTCGTGAGCGCTATGCCGTGCGATTCGCGTGGGTCGACGGGGTCGAACCCACCGAAGACCGTCTCGCGCAGGACTTCGAGGAGCTTGGCTCGATCACCGCACGCCTCCACCTGCATGCCAAGTCATGGCAAAGGCCAGCGACGTTTACCCGTTTCGTGTGGGACTACGACACTGCGCTGGGACCCAACGGGCACTGGGGGCGGTGGCAGGACGGCCTTGGCGTGGGTCCATCAGAGATCGACATCCTCGGCCGATGCGCCGATCTGATGCGCCAGCGCCTCGATGCCTACGGCAAGGGCCAGGATCGCTTCGGCCTGGTGCACGCCGACATGCGCCTTGCCAACCTGCTGGTCAACGGACCCCGCGTCAACGTCATCGACTTCGACGACTCGGGCCTGACTTGGTACATGTACGACCTGGGATCGTCGCTGTCCTTCATCGAGCACGAGCCCTACGTGCCCGAACTCGTCGACGCCTGGATTCGCGGCTACCGGCGGACGACCGATCTGGACCCCGCCGACGAGGCCGAGCTCCCGACCTTCATCATGTTTCGACGTCTGCTGCTCGTGGCTTGGATCGGCTCGCACGCCGAGACCGAGACCGCCCAGCAGATGGGCCCGGAGTACGCCGTCACCAGCTGTCGTCTCGCCGACGACTACCTCACCAGGATGAGCTAGGAGGATCCATGTTCACGTCGATTGCCGGCCGCTCGGCCATCGTGACCGGTGCCACGAAGGGCATCGGCAAGGGCATCGCACGCGTGCTGGTGTCTGCCGGCGCCAATGTGCTCATCACCGGACGCAACGAAGACGACGCCAAGGCCACGGTCGCCGAGCTGTCGGACCTCGGTGGAGGCACCGTCGCATACTCTCTCGGAGACGTCGCTGACGCGTCAGCCTGCGCCCGCATGGTCGAAGCCGCACTTAGCGCACACGGTGGCCTCGACATCCTTTGCGCCAATGCGGGGATATTCCCCGATGCCAAGCTCACGTCGATGTCGGAGGCCGACATGGACCGAGTCCTGGACACCAACATCAAGGGCACACTGCTCAGCGTGCAGGCGTGCATTCCCGAACTCGCCAAGAGTGGCCGGGGCCGCGTGATCCTGACGTCTTCGATTACCGGACCCATCACCGGATTCCCCGGCTGGTCCCACTACGGCGCGAGCAAGGCTGCCCAACTCGGATTCATGCGGACCGCGGCCATCGAGCTCGCGCCGATGGGCATCACGGTCAACGCCGTGCTGCCGGGCAATGTGATCACGGAGGGGCTGGAGGACCTCGGCGCGGAATACCTGAAGGCCATGGAGATGTCCATCCCACAGCGGCGCCTCGGCAGCGTCGCCGATATCGGCAATGCCGCGCTGTTCTTTGCCACCGACGAGGCCGCATACATCACCGGTCAGGCACTCGTCATCGATGGCGGCCAGATCCTTCCGGAGTCTTTGGCTGCGCTCGAGGCCATGTAGTGGCCGAAGCTGCCGCGTCGGGCATGGGCGCCACCGCCGAGGGCGTGCGCCAGCGCCTCATGGCCATGGTCGAGCGCGGGGCTCTCAAGCCCGGCGAGCGCCTGGGCGCTGAGCGCGACCTCGCCGAGCAACTCGGTGTCAGTCGTTCGACGCTTCGACAGGCGCTGGGGTCGCTCGAGGCTTCCGGCGTTGTCCGCCGCGTGCCTGGCCGCAGCGGTGGCACCTTCATCGCGCCAGGCAAGGTAGACCGCGACCTGTCCCGCATCGTCGGCGTGCCAACACTGCTGCGCGATCAGGGCTTCACGGCAGGGTCGCGCGTGGTGAGTGTCGCCGTGATGCCCGCTGGCCCCGAGGCTGCCGATGCCCTCGGTCTAGATGCGAATGACTTCGTCGTCGACCTCGTGCGGATTCGACTGGCCGACGGATCCCCCATCTCGCTGGAACACGCCCGCTTCCCCGCCGATCTCGTGCCCGGCCTGCCCGAGCGCGACCTGAGCGGGTCAATCTATGAACTCATCGACGACGCCTACGGGCTTCGCCCCGACACGGCGACCGAGACAATGGAGGTCGTCGGAGCGGCACCCCTCGAGGCATCCATTCTCGGCGTGGAGGTCGGCTCACCATTGCTCTCCATCACTCGCACAACGCAGGACGCCAGTGGTCGTCTCTTCGAATTCTCGCGCGACCTCTTCAGATCCGATCGCACACGCATCAGCGTGCGAGTGCAAGGAGCGCCGTCCTCGGAGAGTGCCCGACTTCGCGGTCGTCGGGTCGAGCTCGTGCCCCCGCCCGACTAATCTGCGCGGCGGCGCTCGAAGAATTCGCGCACCACGCTCCCGCACTCTTCTGCCAGTACGCCGCCAACCACCTCCGGGCGGTGACTCAGACGGCGGTCGCGCAGGAGATCCCACGACGAGCCCGCCGCGCCGTAGTCCTCGTTCCAGGCTCCGAACACCACGCGGTCCACGCGTGCGAGGTGGGCCGCGCCCGCGCACATCGGGCACGGCTCGAGGGTGACGACAAGGGTGCAACCTGCGAGATCCCGGTCACCGCGCGCTGCCGCAGCTTCGCGCAGCACGACGACTTCGGCGTGCGCTGTGGGATCAGACAGAGCCTCACGACGATTGCCCGAAGCCGCAAGCACGCGTCCTGCGTCATCGATGAGAAGGGCGCCTACGGGTACGTCCGCGTCTCTGGCGAGTAGTGATTGCCGGGCCAGGGAAAGCGCCTCGCGCATCGCCGCCTCATCGGCCGGCCGGAACTCCACGCCCGGTCAGTCCTTGTCGAGGGACTCGAGCACGGTCGACAGCAGCTCACCGAAGCCGATGCGGGTGGCGATGCTGGTCACCTGCTCATCGGGGTAGAGATCAGGATCGCCGAGGATGAGTTCCATCTCGTCGACGGTCACGCCGAGGTCGGCGAACAGCGTCGTATCACCCGCCGGTTCGAGTTCGTCTATCTCCTCCTCGTCATCGGGCAGGTCGACCTCGATGAGATCGGCAGCCTCTTCGGCAATCGGCCACTCGTAGGCCGCATTGAGGTCGGAGAGCACCAGTCGCGTGGCACCATCGGGAGTAACGCGGACGGCGATGAAGAACTCCTCATCGACGGCAAGGAATCCGAGGGCACCTCCCTCGGCCGTGAGTTGTCGCAGGGCCGCGGTGAAAGAATTGAGCGACGTCGTGGCCCGAGGAGGCAGAGCGGATACCGACCAGCGGCCATCCTCCTGCCACGCGGCGACAGCGAAGTCGACCTCATCGTCTGCCACGTCGCACCTCCTCCACACTCCCTCGACGGCATCGTGGCACGACAACCCGTCTCGTGTGTCGAGTTCGACCCAGGTTGTCGAACGAGGCCGGTGCGGACGGTCCGCCTCGCCCGATACGCTGCGCCCGTGCGAACAGTCGTCGTCCAGCATCCCCTGGTGGCCCACAAGCTGACCACCCTGCGTGATGAGACCACAGACTCGGCGACCTTCCGCCTGCTCGTGGAGGAACTCGTCATCCTCCTGGCCTACGAGGCCACCCACCAACTGCGCACGACCCCGGTCACGATCATGACGCCGGTCGCCGAGACAACCGGCGTTCACCTGGCGCGTCCTCGCCCCCTCGTGGTGCCGATCCTGCGCGCCGGACTCGGGATGCTCGAGGGGATGATGCGACTCATGCCGACCGCCGAGGTCGGCTTCCTCGGCATGGTGCGTGATGAGACCTCGCTCATCGCATCGACGTACGCCGACCGAATCCCCCACGACCTCAGCGGGCGTCAGGTGTTCGTGCTGGACCCCATGCTCGCGACCGGCGGCACCCTCGTCGCCGCCATCGATCTACTGCTGGACCGTGGCGCGAGCGACGTCACCGCGATCACGCTGCTGACGGCACCCGAAGGCCTGCGCCGCGTCGAGGAGACCTACGCGGGGCGCCCGGTCGATGTCACCGTGGTCACCGCCGGCCTCGACCTTCAGCTCAACGAGAAGGGCTACATCGTGCCAGGCCTGGGCGATGCCGGCGACCGCCTCTACGGCGTCGTCTAACCCCTACCCCGCCCCAGCGTTTCTCCCACTTTGTGGGACAAGCGGTCGATATTGGGCCTCTGACCTCCCCAAACGCACCGGCTCTCCCACTTTATGGGACAAACGGCGGAAGGGGTGGGGGTCGTCGAGCGCTACATCCCCTTGAGGGACGTGACCACCTTGGTGAGGGAATCCTTGGCGTCGCCGAAGAGCAGGGTGGTCTTGGGGTCATAGAGCAGTTCATTTTCGATGCCGGCGAAGCCCGGGCGCATCGAGCGCTTGAGGAAGACAACCTGCTGAGCATTGTCGACGTCGAGGATCGGCATTCCGTAGATCGGTGCCGTGGTGTCCGAGCGAGCGGCCGGGTTGACCACGTCGTTGGCACCGACGACCAGCACGACGTCGGTCGCGGAGAAGTCGGGGTTGATCTCCTCCATCTCCTTGAGCTGCTCGTAAGGCACCGACGCCTCGGCGAGCAGGACGTTCATGTGGCCGGGCATGCGGCCTGCCACGGGGTGGATGGCGTAGTCGACCTCGATGCCCCGAGCGGTGAGAAGGTCTGCGAGCTCGCGCAGCGTCGACTGGGCTTGGGCGACCGCGAGCCCGTATCCCGGCACCAGGATCACCTTGTTGGCGTATCCGAGCATGATGGCGACATCGCTGGGACCGGCCGAACGCACCGGACGCTCCTCGCCCGTGCCGCCACCGCCCTGGGTGGTGCCGGAGAACGCCCCGAAGAGCGTGGAGGTCAACGGACGCCCCATCGCCTTGGCCATCAGGCTGGTCAGCAGCGTGCCCGAGGCACCCACGAGAGTGCCCGCCACGATGAGCAGGACGTTGCTCAGGACGTAGCCGGAGGCTGCCACCGACAGACCCGTGAAGGCATTGAGCAGGGAGATGACGATCGGGACGTCAGCACCGCCAACCGGCAATACGAACAGCACACCGAAGATCAGCGACAGCACCAGTAGTGCAACGAGCAGCAACGTGGAGGGGCTGACGATCAGTGCGATCGCGGAAGCGACGGTCAGGACCGCCACGACGATGGTGATGATTCGGCCCGCGGGGAGTACGACGGGCCGCGTGGTCATGAGCTCTTGCAGCTTCAGGTAGGTGACGATCGATCCACTGAAGGAGACTCCGCCGATCAGCACGGTGAAGACGGTGGCGATCAGGAAGAGCAGCCCGGCTCCGGAGCCGTATTCGAGGTATTCGACGACGGCGACGAGGGCGGCAGCTCCGCCTCCTGCGCCGTTGAAGAGCGCGACAAGCTGCGGCATCGCGGTCATCTTCACCTGTCGAGCGGCGATCAGGCCGATCACCGAACCGACGATCACGGCGACGATGATGATGATCAGGTTGTTGAGCTTGATGCCGCTGAAGAAGAGGACCACCGTCGCCAGAAGCGCGCCGACCGCACCCGAGAGCGTGCCAAGACGCGCGGTCTTGGGCGACGACAGGCCCTTGAGCGACAGGATGAACAGCACGGCAGCCACGAGGTAGGCGAGCTGAACCCAGACGGGAGTCATCACAGCACCTCCTCGCCCTTGGCGGCCTTCTTGGACTTGAACATCCCGAGCATGCGGTCGGTTACGACGAAGCCGCCGACCAGGTTGATCGCTCCCAGCAGGATGGCGATCACGCCGATGATCGTCTGCACAAGCGACGTGGAGGCACCCGTCACGGTGATGCCACCGATGAGAACGATGCCGTGGATCGCATTGGCGCCCGACATCAGCGGGGTGTGGAGGATGGTCGAGACCTTGGATACGACCTCGAATCCGACGAAGATGCTGAGCACGAAAATGGTGAGGAGCGCAACGCCATCCATGCTCACCCACCTCCCTGCAGGGCGGAGATGGCGGCGTCATTGCGGACGTTGCCGTCTAGCACCACTGAGCAGCCGGCGATGATCTCGTCATCGGGATCCACGACCACCGCACCATCCTTAGAGACGAGAGTGAGCAGGGAGTAGACGTTCATGCCGTAGAGCTGCGAGGCATGGATGGGCATCTCGCTGGGCACGTCGCGCGCCCCCCAGACCACCACTTCGCCAAACATCACTTCCTCGCCCGGCAGAGAGCCCTCGACATTGCCACCGGATTCACTCGCGAGGTCGACCACGACCGACCCGGCGCGCATGCCCTCCACCATCGCACGCGTCACGAGCAGCGGCGCCTGCCGTCCGGGCACCGCTGCAGTGGTGATCACGGCATCGGCCTCGGCAATGTGAGGCGCGAGCAGGTCGCGCTGTCGAGCGGCGCGGTCATCGGACATCTCGCGGGCGTATCCGCCAGATCCCTCGAGGGCATCGAGGTCGAGGCTGATGAACGTCGCACCCATCGAGCGGACCTCGTCGGCGCTGGCCGCGCGTACGTCGTAGGCGGAGACCCGCGCGCCGAGCCGCTTGGCCGTGGCGATGGCCTGCAGCCCCGCCACGCCCGCGCCCAGGACCAGCACGCGTGCGGGCTGGATCGTGCCGGCGGCCGTCATGAAGAGCGGGAAGAACTTCGGGAGGCGGTCGGCAGCCACGAGGGCTGCGCGATATCCGGTGACCAGTGACTGAGACGTCAGCGCATCCATCGACTGCGCCCGCGAGATACGTGGCACGAGGTCGAAGGACAGTCCGGTGGCACCCGCATCATGGAGACCGCGAATCGTGTCGAGGTCAATGGCCGGCGATAGGAACGACACGGCGACTGCCCCCGGCCGCAGGCGCTTGGCGCGGACGTAGTCGAGGGGGCGAACGCTCGCTACGACATCAGCGGCCGCCAAGGCGTCGTCCATGCCCGACGTCGGCACCACCAGCGCTCCAGCAGCCGCGTAGTCGGCGTCTTTGGCGTAGGCCAGATCGCCGGCGCCGGACTCGATGACGACCTCATAGCCGAGCTGGCGGAACTTGCCCACGACGGAGGGGAGGACCGCCACGCGTCGCTCGCCCGGACGTGTCTCTCCGGGGACGAGAAGCCTCATCTGAACCTCCGGGGCAGGAGCCTACGGCTACCGTGGTGACGTGCGCGGACCCCTCACCCTGATCCGCGGAATCCGCCATCCCGAGGCCTTTCACGGCACCGGGCTCGACGGTGGATTCTTCGAGGGGTGGTACGTCAAAGTAGCGGATTCCCAGCAGATCGCTCGCTGGGCGTTCATCCCCGGGGTCTTCCGTGGGCACGACGGCACCACCACTACCGACGAGGCCTTCCTGCAGGTGCTCGACGGCGCCACCGGCGAGTCCGCCTACTACCGCTACGACGCACAGGACTTCACCGCGGCCACGGATCGCTTCGACGTCTGGGTGGGCCCGCACCACTTCTCCAGCGACGGACTCAGTGTGCGACTCCCCCATCTTCAAGGAGACATCGAGTTCACGACGCCCATGGATCCCTGGCCCGTGACGTGGCGTCGTCCGGGCATCATGGGCTGGTACGCGTGGGTGCCCATGATGGAGTGCTACCACGGCGTCGTGTCCTTCGGCCACGATCTGCGCGGCGTGCTGACGGTCAACGGCCAACGCCAGGACTTCGACGGCGGGCGCGGCTACATCGAGAAGGACTGGGGGCGAGCATTCCCCGCCGGCTACGTCTGGATGCATTCGCAGCATTTCGTCGGCGAACCCACCGCGTGCCTCGTCGCGTCGGTTGCCATCATCCCGTGGCTGCGCTCGTCGTTTCGCGGCTTCATCGTGGGCCTGAGACTCGGAGCCGATCTCCACACCTGGGCCACCTACAACGGCTCGCGCGAGCGCTGGCTGGAAATCGACGAGACCCACGTCCGCTGGGCCATCGACGGCCCTTCCGGATCGCTCGAGCTCTCCGCGGAGCGCAAGCGCGGTGGCCTTCTCCGCGCACCCATCCGCACGCGGATGCACGAGCGTGTCGAGGAAACCCTGGATGCGGTCATAGCCGTGCGGTATATCGCGCCGGACGGACGCGTGGTCCTCGACACGACTGCGACCACGGCCGGCCTCGAGGTTCATGGCGACCTCGAACGACTGCTGGCCGTGGGCACGCGCTAGGCAGGATGTCCGGCGAGCCCGCTCGCCACACGGCAGGATGTCCGCATGGCAAAGACACCTCTCAGCCCTCGACAGTGGCATCCTCCCAAGGACGTCGGCCTCCGTGGTCCCTTCGCGCCCAATGCCGCGCTGGCCGACG
Organism: Actinomycetota bacterium; assembly: GCA_046095085.1. GTDB lineage: Bacteria > Actinomycetota > Actinomycetes > S36-B12 > S36-B12 > Mxb001. The sequence continues at coordinate 12,063 of JBJTIQ010000069.1, forward strand.
TCGACGTCATTCCCATCCCCGGCACGGGGGCCGAGGATGTCGCTGTCGACAGCCAGGGGCGCATCTACACCGGCACCCGCGAGGGCTACATCCTGCGCATCTCCCCCGATGGGCGCCACGTCGAACGCATCGTGCAAACGGGCGGGCGTCCCCTTGGGATCGAGATCCACCCCGACGGCTACCTCATCGTGTGCGACGCGCATCGCGGCCTGCTTCGCATCCATCCCGACACCGCGGAGGTGGAGGTCCTCATCAGCGAGGTCCACGGAGTACCGCTGCGCATAACCAACAACTGCGCGATCGCAGCCGATGGGACCATCTACTTCTCCGACTCATCCCAAGACTTCGGCCTCGATGAGTTCAAGGGCGACATTATCGCCCACACGGGCAGTGGCCGACTGCTGCGCAGGCAGCCCGATGGCACGATCGAGGTGCTGCTCGACGGCCTCAACTTCGCCAACGGTGTCGCCCTCGCTGACGACGAGTCCTTCGTCCTTGTTGCCGAGACCAGCGGCTACAGCGTGGTGCGTCTGGACCTGACCGGCCCCTCCGCGGGCCGTCGTTCAGTGATCATCGAGAACCTTCCGGGGCTTCCCGACAACATGTCGACAGGGTCCGATGGGGTCTTTTGGATCGCGATGCCATCCGTCCGCAACAAGCTCCTCGACCTACTCCTGCCCAGGCCAGGATTCCTGCGCAAGGCCATCTGGGCGATGCCCGACAGGTTGCAGCCGGATGCGTCCCGCATCACCTGGGTCATCGGCATCAACGGTGAAGGCACCGTCGTTCGCAACCTGCAAGGACCGGGGACCGCTTATCACTACGTCACCGGGGTCCGCGAGTACGACGGCAAGCTCTATCTCGGCAGCCTGGTCGAGCCCGGCGTGGCCGTCGTCGAGTTGAAGCGCTAGACGCGCTTCTTCAGCGCATCGGTCAGGCGCGTGAGCGCCGGACTGCGGTCGGTCTTGGGCACGACCGCGCGAATGATGCACAGCGAGTCGGTGGCGAGCGCCTCGGTGAGGGCATCGTCGAACTCATCTTCGGTGGTCGCCAACCACCCCTTGCCAACTCCAAACACCTCGGTCAACTTCTCCGAGGAGAGGTGAGGGATGTCGTTGTAGGTGCCATCCATCATCGGTCGCTGCGTGCCATAGCCCTCGTTGTCGAGCACGACGATCAGGGGCTTCACGCCGTGGTAGGCCACAGAGGCCGCCTCGAGACCGGTCATCGCGAAGGCCCCATCTCCCACGAGGACCACGGGACGAAGCTCTGGATGCGCAAGTCCGGCACCGAGGGATGCGGGGACGGCGTAACCCATGGTTGCGTAGTAGGCACTGGCCAGGCACCAGTTGGGGCTTGTCAGGTCGACCGACGCAAACAGGCACTCGCCCGGGTCGACGATCAGGCCGTGACGCTCATCGAGGTGCGCATCGATCGCCGTGATGAAGCGTGCCACCGAGAGAGGCTCGCCCGGCTTGGCCTCGAAGGGGTGCCGCTCGCGCATCGAACCTTCGGGCATCGGGTTGGGCTTGAGCCCACCCTTCTGCGCCGCCGCTGCCAGAGCCGGGACAAAGGCCCACAGGGGGACGTCGCGGTAGGTGCGCATGCCGATGGTGACCTCGGCGTCGTGTACGTCGATTCGTCGATTGGGATCCAGGTGCGCGGTGAAGGCCCCCATCGTGAGGTCGGTATTGAGCACGCCGACACTGAGGATCATGGCGGCGTTCTCCACCTTGTCGACGACCTCTGCCGGGGAGACCGCCCCCATGTAGACACCGAGGGACAGCGGATGCCTCTCAGACAGCACGCCACGGGACAGGGAACTGGTGGCAACCGGAGCGTGGGCCCACTTGGCAGCCTCGATCAACTCGTCGCCTAGCCCGCGGCGCCAGGCCATGACGCCGATGTGCATGATCGTCGAATCGCTGTCACGCAGGTGCTCGAGAGCGTCTTCGACCGCGGCCTCGAGGTGGGCCTCGTTAACCGTGGGCAGGTGCTGGCGCAGCTTGCCCCGGGGGGGCGCGATCGGCACTTCCACCATGTCTCGCGGTATCTCGAGGTAGCCCGGGCGCTGTTCGGAGAGGATCTCGGCGATCACCCGATCGATCTCGTCCGCGGCGATGGCCGGATTCGACAGGACGGCCTGCGCCACCGTCAGTTCCTCGAAGACGGCCAGTTGGGAATCGAAATTCTTGATCTTGTGGTGGAGCATCACGTCGCCGGCTCGCTCACGTAGTCCGGGAGCTCCGGAGATGACGAGTAGGGGAACCTGCTCGGCCCAGGCGCCCGCAACCGTGTTGGCGATCTTCAGGCCACCGACGCCATAGGTCACGGCCACCACGCCTAGTCCCTTGAGCCGGGCGTAGGCGTCCGCAGCGAAGGCGGCGCCCTGCTCGTCTGCGGTGACCTTGATGTGAAATCCGTCCTGCTCGAGGTCGGTGAACAGCCGGAGCGCGTAGTCGCCGACGATGCCGAAGCCGAACTCCACGCCTCTTTCCCTCAGGCGCGCAGCGAGGTGGAGTGGGATCGTCAGCTCGTCCGACATGCGTCGCAGGCTAGCGCCTCACGCCTCCAGCTCCGGGTGCGGACCATCGTCGGGCTCCTCCGCGACCGCGCGCGCACCAGCCAGCCAGCCGACCAACTTCAATCCGTAGCCGACAGAGGGCCCGATCAACAATGCGAAGGCAAGGGTTCCGATGCCCACCGTGCCGCCGAGGAGCCAGCCCGCGGCGAGCACGACAACTTCAATGCTCAGCCGGATGGGAGTCACGGCGATGCCAGTGCGCTCGTGAATCCCGGTCATCAGACCATCGCGAGGACCCGGCCCGAGGTTGGTGGTCAGGTAGAGACCACTGCCGATTCCGACAAGGAGGATGCCGATCGCCACCTGGATCAGGCGGAGGCCCAGGCCATCGGGTTCGGGCAGCACCCACACCATGACCTGGAGGGCCGTGGCGATCACGATCGCATTGGCGATCGTTCCCAGGCCCGGGCGTTCGCGAAGCGGAATCCACAGCAGGAGCACGACCACGCTGGTCATGAAGGTGGCGACGCCGATCTCCAGGCCCGACCGCACCGAGATGCCCTGGGCTAGAACCGTCCAGGGTGCGTTGCCGAGCGCAGCGTCAACCAGCATGGCCTCACCGGTGCCAAAAAGCCAGAGTCCGACGACGAGAACGACGAATGTCGCGGGGCCGGTGCGCCACCGCGAGCCCTCACTTCGCCAGCGAGTGATGGGAATCGTGCGCGAGGGGACGATACGACGCCACCACTCGCGCACGGTCACGAGCGCCGACCCTAGCCGCTAGTCGACGATTGCCCGGCGCGGGCCGATCCCCCAGTGGACGTAGTTCCACGCCCAGTCCGCAAGGACGCTCATGCGATTGCGACCACCCGCGAGGTAGACCACGTGCAGGCCCAGCCACGCGAGCCATGCCAGGGTGCCGTGCAGCCGCAAGCCCTGCGGGGTCTCCGCCACCGCTCGACGGCGCCCGATGGTTGCCATCTGGCCCTTGTCGACGTATCGGAACGGCTCGATCTCGTTGCCTGCCGTCATGGCCGCGATACTTCGCGCCGCATGCCGGCCCATCTGCATGGCGACGGGAGCCACCATCGGAAGCGGCGCATCGCCCGGCTCGCCAATGAAGGCGGCCGTGTCACCGACGACCCAGACATCTGGCACGCCCGGCAGGCGAAGGAACTCATCGACGACCAGCCGACGCGAGGGGCCGGTGGGGGCCAACTGCCCCCACATCTCAGGAGCGGCGACGCCGGCTGCCCACACGACGGTGCCGGCCGGGAGGATCTCGCCCGACTTCAGATGCACATCGGTGGCGTACATCCGATCGACCATCGTGTCGACCTTGACGATGACCCCGAGCTGTTCGAGTTCGGCCTTGGCGTGGGCGCTGGATTTCTCTGTGAATGACGGGAGCAGGCGCGGGCCGGCCTCGACGAGTGTGACGCTCGCGCGTGACGCGATATCGGGGTACTCCCTCTTCATGGTCGACTGCAGCTCCGCGACGGCTCCACTGACCTCGACACCGGTGGGGCCACCGCCCACGACGACCACCTTGAGCGCGTCTCGCGATAGGCGCCCCTCCTGGACATCCTCGTAGGTCACCAGTAGGCGCTTCTTGATGGCGCGGGCCTCGACGATCGTCTTCATCTGCAGGGCGTGCTCGTCGACTCCGGGGATGCCGAACGTCGTGCCGACGCTCCCAGTCGCGATGATCAATTGGTCGTAGGAGATCTGCGTGCCGTCGTACAGCCGGATGCGGTGACCCTCAGGGTCGACTCGCACCACCTCTCCGCGGACGAAATCCACGCCCGGGATCGCCGCACGCACGGGGTAGGCGATGTCGTCCTCGGGCAGCGCCCCCGTCGCCACCTGATAGAGCAGGGGGCTGAACAACTGGTAGGGATGGCGATCGACGATGACGACGTCGATATCGGGCGACTTGCGCAGCACCTTTGCCGCATCCAGACCCCCGAAGCCGGCGCCGATGATCACAACCTTGGTTCGGGGGCCCATGGCGGGATGGTGCCAGTGCCCGGGGGATTGCGCTAGGCGAGGCAGATGTCGTCAAGCGGAGGTGCCCCGGACTCCGCCCCGACGAGGGTGGCGTAAAGACGCGCACAGTCAGCACTCACCTGCTCGCTCTGCTGCGCGACATCCCGGAGGATGACAAGCGCCTCGTCAAGCCCGCCGGCCGACTTCACGGCCTCGAGCTGGATCCGGACCTGGTCGAAGGGATCCAGACTGGATCCGGGCACCGGGGGCGCCGAGAGCCGAGCGATGTCTTCCTCGCTGAGTTCGGGAACGCCGATGCCATGGCGGTGCGCCTCCGCCGCCACGATGTCGGCGACCGTTGGGAGCTCGTCGACGGCACTGACGTCGTCGTTTTGGGCCGCTCCCCACACCAGGAGGCCGACCAGGCCCAGGCACGCGAGGGCCAGGGAGATGACTCCTGCCCGCACGACCATGGATGACACGTGTCGATAGTCGCCCATGGAAATTGCCATGTCTACGCCAGGCGTGGCGACACACCCGACCGGCAGCGGCCACCTAGCGTCGGAGCGTGCCCACTCTCAGTCCCCCCGCCACGCGTCCGTGGTGGTCGCTCATCGCCCTATGCCTCGTTACGGCTCTGGTGTGGGTGACAGCCAGCGACATCAGCATCGCCCTGCCGACGATCGGCCGCGAACTCGGCGGAAGCATGGACGTCCTGCAATGGGCGGTCAACGGCTACTTCCTAGCCGGCGCCTTCATCATCGTCGGCGGCCGGATCGGTGATCTCTTCGGTCGGCGCCTGGTCTTCCTGTGCGGAACGCTGCTCATCGTCGTCGGCTCCATGGTCGCGGGTCTCGCCGTCAACCCGTGGATGCTGATCGTGGGCCGTGTCATCGAGGGCCTCGGTGCGGCAGCGGTTCTGCCCACGGCCCTCGCCATGATCGCGGTGACATTCTCAGGCAAGCAGCGCGACACCGCGATCGCCGCGTGGATCGCGGTGTGCTGGGGAGCTCAGGCGCTCGGGCCGCTCGTCGGCGGAGTCATCATCAACGGACTCGGGTGGCGGTGGATCTTCTGGATCAACCTGCCCATCGCGCTCGTGGCCATCGCGCTCCTCCTGTGGAGCACTGCGGAGAGCAGAGATACCAATGCCGCGAGGTCTATCGACGTGCCGGGAGTCATCACCCTGGTCGGCGGCATCTTCCTGCTGTCTTGCGCACTGGTCTTCGCCGATGACATCGGCGTGGTCGGCTTCCTGGGCATGCTGGCCGGTGCGGTGATCCTGCTCGTGCTCTTCATATTCATCGAACGTCGGTCCAAGAACCCCATCGTGGTCCTGTCGATCTTCCGCAAGCGACGCTTCGACGGTGCGGTCTCGGCCAACCTCATCGCCAACATGGTCTTCGGGGCCGTCGTCTTCTTCATGGCCCTCTACCTGCAGGTCGTCGAGGGCTACGACCCGCTCACGGCCGGCCTACTGTTGCTGCCGGCCACCATCCCGATCCTGCTGGTCAATCCCCTGGGCAACTGGCTCGGGCAGCGATTCGGCCCCGCCCTGCCCACGGCCGTAGGCATGGTCTTCCTCGCCGTGGCGGCGATCCTGCTGCTGCGACTCAGCGGCTCCTACACCGACCTGATCGCGCCCTTCATCTTGATCGGCATCGGCATCGGGCTGCAGATCACTCCGTGCGCGGCGACCGCGGTAGAGGATCCGGGCGAGGCCGGCGAAGGCGTCGTCTCCGGCGTGTTCAAGGCCGCTTCCATGATCGGCGGATCCCTCGGCGTGGCCATCAGCACCGCCGTCTTCCAGTCGAGCGCGCGCAGCCAGCTTGAGAGCCTGCTTTCCTCCCCCACCGCCGAGACGCTCACCAAGGTGATGTCTGCCCTCTCGGGGGGTATCAGTGTCAACGACATTGCCCAGCTCGTGCCCGGAGATGCGCAGCAACTCATCAGCGACGTATTCGACAAGGCCGTCGGGCTCGCCATGTGGCCAGCCATCATCGCCTCGCTGATCGGCGTGGTGGTCGCTATCGTGCTCCTGCGCGGCCGCCCTGTCGCCGGTGAACCCACCGGTCACTGACCGCGCTCACGACGAGACCGAGGAGTTTCATGCCTATCTCCGTTGGCGATCGGATCCCCGACGCGACCTTGCGTGTCATGAACGACGGTGCACCTCAGCCCGTGCCCGCAGCCGAACTCCTCGGCACCGGACGCGTGGTCCTCTTCGCCGTTCCGGGAGCCTTCACCCCCACCTGCTCCGCGGTCCACCTGCCTTCCTACGTCGACACCGCCACTGACCTCGCCGCCGCCGGTGTCGATCGGATCGTGTGCCTGTCTGTGAACGACCCCTTCGTGATGTCTGCCTGGGGCGCATCTCAGGGCGTGGGCGACGAGATCGTGCTCGCTTCGGACGGCAATGCCGAGTTCACTCGTGCTGTGGGCATGGAGGTCGACGCGTCCCGGGGCGGACTCGGCGTACGCTCCAAGCGCTATGCCATGGTCATCGACGAGGGCGTGGTTACGACCTTCCTCCCCGAAGAAGACGGCTTCTCGGCTCTGGTGAGCACGGGTCAGTGCGTGCTTGACGCGCTGAGATAAGACTCACGCCACCGCCGCGGCGCTTGTCGCCAGCACGCGCGGCAGATCGCCGGTGTAGGCGACGATCAACTCGCGCGTTGCCCGTGTGAGGGCGACATACAGATCGCTCCCCGGCCGGGGTGACTCGAGGTCGATCAACCCCGGCTCGGCGACCACCACGATGTCGAACTCCAGTCCCTTGGCCTGCTGAACCGTCAGCACGACGACCGGCGCATCGAGGCGGGCGTCGCCATCACCAACGAAGCCCGCGGGGAGGACCCCGCGCAGGGCCTCCTCGACAGGGCCCACGAGGCTCGGCGCGGTGATCACGCCGAGGCGCCCGAGATCGGGGTCGACGACGATGTCCTTGACGAGCGACGCCACTTCTTCGATGCCCAGCAGGCGGGCGAGTACGGGCGGAAGCCCGTCGCGGATCGACTCGACCTGGCTCGGCTCGCGCCCCAGCGCGCGCATGACGTCCTGCGCGAGTTCCATGAATGGACGCGGCGTCCGGTAGTTGACGGTCAAGCGCTCGACCCGCCAGCGCTGCTCGCCGCCGGGTCGCGCCTTCGCAATATCGCCAAGGGCCTGCGACCAAGTGGCTGGACCGGCCGAGGATGACGACTGATCAAGGTCGCCGACGACCGTCATCGACAACGACGGGCAGCGTCGGGCCAGGAGGCGCCAGGCCATCGGCGACAGCTCCTGCGCCTCGTCGACGACGATGTGTCCGTAGACCCACTCTCGGTCATCGGCAGCTCGCTCGGCCAAGGAGATGCTCTCGCCCGCGGTGGCGTAGCGATCAATGAGTTGGTCGGCCGAGACTCCTCGAGTGCCGGTCATCTCGAGCACCGACTGCGCGTAGTCCATCTCGGCTCGGCGGTCGGCGCTGGTACGAGCCTGGGCGAGGCGATCCGCCTCGTCGTCGACTCCCAGTGCCTCTGCCGCCTCGTCGAGCAGGGGAACGTCGGCCGGGGTCCACGGAGCTCCTCGGTCGCGCTGGAGCAGTTCGCGCTGATCGGGCCTGAGGTGAGGGGCCGCCGCGGCCAGCAGGTCGGGGCGCGCCCACAGGTCGGCGATGACCTGCTCCGGTGTCAGCGGCATCCATGCGAGGTTGACCTCACGGCGGACGTCGGGCGAGTCGCGCAGGTCGGAGATGAGCACATCTCGGTGGTTGTCGAGATCGACGCGCGCCTCGTCGGCCAGGGCCTGAGCCAGCGTCTCGAGCAGGGTGAGCGCAAATGTGCGCCTGGCCACGTTGTGGGGGCGCCGTGTCGCGCGCGCACGATCGCGTGCGGCCGCGACCATGTCTGGCGTCATGACGATTCGAGCGCTCCCGACGGCGAGGGTTCGCGGGCCATCAGGGATCCGCTGCCTCATCCGCACTGCCCGAGAGATGACATCGGCCATGCGCGAAGAACCCTTGAGCGCAGCGATGTCGTCAGGTTCCCACGCCCGCGCATCGACACCGGGATACAACTGTCCCGGCGTCGCGAGAACCGCCGATGTCTCGCCAAGTGCGGGCAGGACTTGGCCGATGTAGTGCAGGAAGATGCGGTTGGGTCCGACGATCAGCACGCCACTGCGAGAGAGCTTCTCCCGGTGCGTGTAGAGGAGGTAGGCGGCCCGATGCAGGGCCACCACTGTCTTGCCGCACCCCGGACCCCCCTCCACCACGAGGATGCCGGGCAGCGGGGAGCGCACGATGGCATCCTGCTCAGCCTGCATCGTTGCCACGATGTCGTGCATTCGACCCGTGCGCCGGGCCGCGAGTGCGGCCATCAGCACTCCGCCGCCCTGCACATCGTCGGCCCCGATGCCTGCTCCGCCCTCTGCCAGGGCTTCCAGGTCGAGCACGTCGTCCTCGAGGGCGGATACTTCGCGGCCCTCCGTGACGATGTGCCGACGCCGTACGACGCCGCGGGGAAGTGCGGACGTCGCCTGGTAGAACGGCTCGGCTGCAGGCGCCCGCCAGTCGGTGAGCAGCGGCTGCTGGTCGTCGTCGGCTAGCCCCACGCGCCCGATGTATCTGACGGTGCCGTCATTGAGATCAAGGCGGCCAAAGCACAGACGGGTCTGCGCGGCGGCGAGTGCTTCGAGTCGCTCGGTATAGAGGCGGACGAACGCCTCCTGCTCGGTGAGGGCGGCGGGAGTGCCGGCCGTCTGCTCGCGCTGTGTGCGACGAAGATCCTCACGCGCGCGCTCGAGCAGGTGGTCGAGTCGGGCATAGAGGGCGGCGACGCGTTCGCGTTCGGTCGCGAGTTCGCGCTCGCGCCGCGCGGCCGCAGAAGCGGCTGAGCCGCTGTGCTCGGCAGCGTGGGCCGACATATCGCCCTCCCGGATTTGGGGGAGGATCGATCATGCCGCATCCGGCGGCAGGGGGCACGGCGGGGTCAGCTGTCGGGGGCGTCCAGCGCGCGACTGTTGTCGATCCAGGTGGCCCAGTCGACGTTCCACATGGCCCCCGGCCCCTCCCACGGATCGATCGGCAGCCCGGTGTCGGTCGTGATGACCGGGTCGCCCTCGAGTGCGCGCCCGAAGAACCACATGCCGTCCTCGTAGGACACGTTGGTGCAGCCGTGCGATGTCGAGTAGAGGCCGAGGTTGTGTTCGTTCCACGGTGCGGCGTGCAGGAATTCACCGCTCGGAGTCAGTCGAAGCGCGTAGGGAACGTCGACGTCGTAAGGCTCGCGAGGCCCGGGGTTGACCATGCGCTTCATGGCGTAGCGCTCCATGATCGCCTTGATGCCTGAGGTGGTCTCCCATGTGGGCTTGCCGAGCGACACCGGCACCTTGCGAATGGTGAGGCCGTCACGCTTGACCTTGCCGATGAGTTTGTTCGCGGAGACCTCAAGCGTCTGCGAGCGTCCGACGAGGAACTTCACGTCAGGATTGAACGTCGCGAAGCCGTGCTTCTTCCACGAGAAGTCAACCTTCACGTCGGTGTAGGCGGGCCAGAAGGTCTCCGGACGGAAAGCGAGGGTGTTGTCGTCGAACCAGCTCCACGAGGCGTTTTCGAGCGGCTTGCTCGTGATGACCCTGGCCGAGCGCTCCAGGAGGCCCTTGAGCTCATCGGGTACGGCGTAGGCGAAGTCGATGCGAATGACGATTCCGACGCCGTACACGCCCTTGACCGTGCTGGGGTAGACCTCCGACACGATGGCGGGGTCTTTGTCCCATTCCAGATCGGCCACATCAGCGGTGTAATCGCGAGTCCCCTCCGCACCGAGATAGGCGGGAGTGACCACCGGCGTGGCGGGCACGCTGCCGGCGTCGGGTGCCGGGCCCTCGTCGGTGGGCGACGGGGTGACGATCGACGCAACGGCGAGATCAAGCGCTGGCGCCCACGGGACACGAAGTCCCGCGGCCAGACCCCCCGCCACCGCTACGAGGGCAAGGACGAGCGCGCCGACCGCGAGGCCAGCGAAACGTAGGCCCGGCCGTCGGTGAGTCTCCGAGGGCCGGGCATGCCGTCCTGCCACGTCCCCAATGGTGAGGCACGGTGGGTCGAATGGGGCGAACGAGGCGGGTGTGGCGCGCGGGGCGTTATCGTTCCGTGACCCGAGTGGTAGGACTCGCCCCACCCCCCTCACCGTTTGTCCCACGTTGTGGGAGAGGTGGTCGATATACGCCTCCCCGGGGCCCAAAACCGACCATTCGTCCCACTTTGTGGGACAAACGCGGTGGGGGTGCGGGGCATGTCAGGCTGCCCCTGTGGACGACGAGACCGACCGCCTCCTGATCCGCCTCCTGGCGGCCGATGGACGCATGTCGTTCGCCGACCTGGCCCGCGAGTCGGGCCTGTCGACCTCCGCAGTCCATCAGCGCGTACGCCGTCTCGAGCAGCGCGGCGTGATCACCGGCTACGGCGCACGCTTCGACGACCGACTGATCGGGCTTCCCCTCACCGCTCTGGTCGACCTGACGCCCCTCGACCCGGCAGCGCCCGACGACATCCCCGAGCGCCTCGTCGACATCGCCGAGATCGAGTCATGCTGGTCTGTGGCGGGGTCAGCGTCGTACGTCGTGAAGGTGCGCGTGGCCGAGCCCGTAGACCTTGAGGATCTCCTCGCCCGGATTCGTGCCACGGCCGGGGTGTCGACGCGCACGACCATCGTGCTGTCCACGCCCTTCGAGGGACGCGCACCCAACGTCTAGGCGCACCTACTCCTCGAAGAGCGGAATCACCGAGGTCGCATCCCAGGCCACTCCCACGTCACTGCCTCGTGATGGCAGTACGTCGTCACGCACATTGGCGAGAAAGGCCACCTCGTCGACCTTCACGAGGGCAAGGGCGTGATCCCCCTGGAAGTAGACCTCCTGCACCGTCCCGCGACGCACGGCGGCAGCGTCGTCGGTCGTGGTCAGGCGCACAGCCTCGGGCCTGAGGGCAATGGCTATGGCACCTGCGCAGTCCGCGCCTGCAGCGATGGCTCCGACGCCCACGGCCTGCCATGCACCGTCGGCGTATGTGCCCTTCAGGATGGTGCTCGAGCCGATGAAGTCGGCCACGAAGATGCTGCGCGGACGACGATAGAGGTCGAGGGGCGCATCGAGCTGTCGCACGACCCCCTCGTCCATCACGGCCACCCGGTCGGCCAGGCTCATGGCCTCGTCCTGATCGTGGGTGACGACGACAAACGTGATACCGACTTCATGTTGAAGTCGCTTGAGCTCGATCTGCATCTCGCCACGGATCTTTCGGTCGAGAGCGGAGAGCGGCTCATCGAGAAGCAGGAGTCGCGGGCGCTTCACGATGGCGCGGGCAAGGGCGACCCGCTGACGCTGTCCACCGCTGAGCTCACGCGGCAGTGATGAACGCTTGTCGGTCAGGCCCACGGTCCGAAGGACCTCGTCGACCCGGGCGCGGATCTCATCGCGCGGCAACCTCTCGCAGACGAGGCCATAGGCGACATTGCGCTCGACGGTCATGTGCGGAAAGAGCGCGTAGGACTGGAACATCAGGTTGACGGCCCGCTTCTCGGGAGGAATGGGCAGCAGGTCGACACCATCGAGCGTGACCGTGCCCTCATCGGGCTGCTCGAAGCCGGCGATCACGCGCAACAGCGTCGTCTTGCCGCACCCCGATGGACCGAGCAGCGCGAAGAACTCGTTTTCGTGGATCTCCAAGCTGACGTCGTCGAGAGCACGTGTGTCGCCGAAGGAGCGGCTGACGCCGTGAATGTTGAGCAACGCGGTGCCGGCGGTCACGGTCGCGCCTCCCTTCGACGAAGCGAGTCTCCCAGGCGGGACGTTCGCTGGATGAGCAGAACGGCGATGAATGACACGAGCAGCAGGAGGGTGGCGAGGGCATTCACCTGTGGTGTCACGCCGAAGCGCACGCTCGAGTAGATGACAATGGGCAACGTCGGGTCAGCGGGTGACGCGGTGAAGAACGCGACGGTGAACTCGTCGAGGCTGAGCGTGAAGGCCAGGAGCGCGCCGGCGATGATCGCCGGACGGATGCCCGGAAGCGTGACGCTCCAGAAGGTCTTCAGGCTTGACGCCCCCAGGTCGCGACTGGCTTCTTCGAGGCTGGAGTCCATGCCAGCGAGGCGCACGCGCACCACGGCGGCGACGAACGCGATCCCGAAGACCGAGTGCGCGAGGATCACGCTGAAGGCCCCGAGGGTGAAGTTGACCAGCGTGTAGAAGGCGAGCAAGCCGATCGCCAGCATGATGTCGGGCATCACAGCGGGTGCGGCTGCCGCAGCGTCGAGGAACCGAGACGGGAAGTAGCGCTCGAGGGCCAGGGCCAGCAGCGTGCCGAGAATCACGGAGATCACCGTCGTGCCCGACGCCACGATGAGGGTGGTGCGAAGACCTCCCATGATGTCGGCATCCTGGAGAAGCGCCGGATACCACTCGAGCGAGAAGCCGCTCCACAGGAACGGATTGTCGGAGGCGTTGAAGCTCATCACGATAACGACGGCGATGGGCACGTAGAGGAAGATGTAGAGCACCCATAGTGGAGCAACACCCATGGCGCGCCTCATCAGGCACCCCACTTGCGCGAACGGCGCGCCGCGCTCGCCTGCAGCATGACGATGATGACCAGCAGCGCGAGTACGAGCAAAGACAGGGCAGAGCCGAACGGCCAGTCGCGGGACTTCAGGAACTGATCGCGAATGAGATTTCCGATCATCTGGGAGTTGCCACCACCGAGGAGCTCGGGGATCACGAAGTTGCCCAAACTCGGGATGAAGACGAAGAGGCAGCCCGTGATGATTCCCGGCATCGTGAGCGGAAGGAGGATCGTGCGAAATCGACGCCACGGCCCAGCCCCGAGGTTGCAGGCAGCTTCGAGGAGCATCGGATCGAGTCGCTGCAGGGAGGCGTATACGGGCAGGACCATCAGCGGGATGTAGGCGTAGGTGAGACCGAGGATCACCGCCTCACGCGTATAGAGGACCTCGATGGGCCCGAGACCGATGAGCGCCAGTCCGTCGCTCAAGATCCCCTCTCGGTTGAGCAGCAGGATCCAGGCGTAGGTGCGGATGAGGAAGTTGGTCCAGAAGGGCAGGACCACGGCGATCAGCGCAACGGTCTGCCAACTCGGCGATAGGCGGGTGATCGCGAGAGCGGCCGGGAAGCCGATGAGGAAGGCGATGAACGTCGCGAGCCCGGCATTAACCACGCTGGAGGCCAGCACCTCGAGGTACAGCGGCTGGAAGAGTCGGGCGATGTTGTCAAGAGTCGCCGGGCCCTGCACGCCGCCGAAGCGGCCCGAGGTCAAGAAGGCGTAGGCGATGACGAGGCCGAGCGGAATGACCATGAGGACGAGCAGGTAGACAAGCGCCGGCACGCTGGAGAGTGCACGCAGCAGGGGCCCGTCGCCGCGGCGACGGACCCCTGCTGTCGCGCGTGAGGTCAACTCGCTTGAACCTCGGTGGCGATCTGCTGGTAGATCTTCGACGCGGCGCCGAGGTCGACCAGGCTTTCGCCCTTGGCCAGATCAGCCGGCGTCATGGCGATGTTGGGGAAGTCCGCCCCGAGCTCCGCGGCCGCCTTCTCGGCGACCGTCTTGTTGGGGCTCTTGTAGAGGATGTTGTTGGTCATCCATGACTGCATCTCATCACCAATCATGAAGTTGATGTAGGCCATGGCGGCTTCCTTGTTCTTGCTGGACTTCAGCACCACCATCGTGTCGGCCCACAGGTCGGCACCCTCGGACGGCACCACGAACTTCACGTTTGGATCGCCCGAGTAGTTGCACCAGCCATCCCACGCAACGGCCATGACGACCTCACCGGCAGCCAGGCGGCTGTAGAAGGTCACGTCATCGAAGCCCAGCAGGGTGGGCTTGGTCTTGAGCAGCTGCTGCTTGATCTGCTCGAGCTCACCCTCGTCGGTGGTGTTGGCGCTGAAGCCGAGTGCCTTGGCCGCGGGCAGGTTCAGCCACGGCTGGGTCGCCAGCATCAACGTCTTCTTCTCGTATTCGGGCGCGGGATTGAGCAGGTCGTTCCATGAGGTGGGCGGGGCGGCCATGAGGTCCTCGCGGTAGCAGATGCCCGTTGTGCCCCAGGCGTAGGGAACGCTGAACGTGCTGCCCGGATCGAACGACAGGTTCTTGCTCTCCGGGTAGAGGTTGGCCATGTTGGGCACGAGGCGGGGATCGATCGGCTCGAGCAGCCCGGCCTCATTGAGCGCCTGCGCATATTGGCCCGACACGAAGGCAACATCGATGCCCGGATCGCCACCCGCGGTCAACTTACCGACGATCTCCTCGTTGGTCGCATGCTTGGCGACCGTGATGTTGGCCTTCGTGGTGTCGGTGAACTTCAACGCAACGTCCGGATCCATGTAGGCATCCCAGTTGCTGACAACGATCGACTGCTTACTCAGATCGGCGCTGGGGTCAAGCGACGGAGAGGGACTTGCATCTCCGCCTGAGGATCCGCCACCGCATGCGGCCAGGAGGACGGCACAGACCGCTCCCGCGATGCCGAGGACGGAGGCCCGACGGGCCCGTGTCCGCTGTGTTGCCATCTCTTCTCCTTCTCTCCTGTAACGCCACGTCACGAGGACTGCTCGCGACGACTCAATTGGATTTCGGGGAGGTCGCCGAGATCGACTCCCAGTTGCTCGCACGCAAACGAGCGAATCAGGCCGCGAACCCGCCCAAGAGGGGTCCACGAGTAGCCGACGACCGTGCGGAAGCACAGGCCATCGACCATGGCGCTGATGCGTTCGGCCACCACCTCCGGCTCGCTCACGGGATGGAAGGCACCCGCAGCGGTGCCCTCCTGGACGAGCTTCACGAGTTCGTCGCGGTAGTCGGCGGCGAGCTCCTCGCACAGTGGCTGCAGCGAGGCATCGTGCGTCGCCGCCGTCCAGAGTTCGAGCCAAAGGACGTATTCGTCGTAGAGCACGCCCGGATGGGGAAGGCTGACCTCGAGGAGCGTGGCCAGCACCGTGAGGTAGTCGCCGTCGCGACGAAGCGCAGCAAAGCGCTCCGCCGGCTTGCCGATCGCCCAGCGCAGGGCGTCGACGAGCATCTCGTCCTTGCTGCCGAAGTAGTAGTGCACGATGCCGGTCGACACCCCGGCCTCGACGGCTACGTCCCGCACGCGCATGCCCGCCGAGCCGTCGCGCACCAGGACCCGCGCTGCTGCGGCCATGAGGTGCTCACGGCGGTCGAGGGCGTCATCCGCCGACAGATTCGGCGGAATGGCCACCGACACATCCATGAGCGCCATACCTTGGGACTGTACTGACTGGACGTCCAGTTGGGACCGGAAACCGGGAAAGGACCCCCATGCGGATCGGTGTCGTCGGCGGCGCGGGGGCCATGGGCTCGGTCACGGTTGCCGACCTGGCGGGCTCCGCCGGCATCACCGAGGTCGTCATCGTCGATCCCGATATCGAGCGCGCCCGCGCCCTCGCCGAGCGTCTCGACGGACGTGAGGCAGCCCTCGTCGCGCGCGGCATCGACGCACCCCTCGCCGTCAGCCTCGCCGGCTGCGCTGCCGTAGTAAATGCCTCCGGCCATGCCCACAACATCGCGGTCATGGAGGCCTGTCTCGAAGTAGGAGCCCACTACACCGATCTCGGCGGCTTGTTC
Source organism: Actinomycetota bacterium (assembly GCA_046095085.1). Taxonomy (GTDB): domain Bacteria; phylum Actinomycetota; class Actinomycetes; order S36-B12; family S36-B12; genus Mxb001. Next base: position 28,217 of record JBJTIQ010000069.1, read on the forward strand.
CACGTCGCCGTGCGTCAATACGACTGGCATCAACGCTTTGTCGACGCCGGGCTGACGGCCACGCTGTCGATGGGATCGGCTCCCGGCCTCACCAACCTGATGGCTGCACGCGGAGTCGAACTCGGGCAACTCGACACCGTTGAGTCCATCGAGATTGCCGATGCCGTCGTACCCGGTCGGCAGTACCACCCCTCGGAGCCCTACGGCCCGCCGTACGCCGCGCTGACCCTCATCGAGGAATACACCGCTCCCGCGCCGCAATTCGTCGATGGTGCCATCGGTTTCTACCCGGCAGGGTCGGGAGCCCGCACCTACGCATTCCCCGGCGGTGAGGTGGAGTGCGTCTACACGATCCACTCGGAGCCGGCCACCCTGCCGAGGTCCTACGCCGACCGCGGGATCGAGCGAGTCGAATGGCGACTAGGCCTCGCCCCGGCCGACCACGTGCGACTGCTGTCCTTCGTGGCCTCCGGGCTGGCCAGTGAGGAGCCGGTGGTCGTCGACGGCGTGAGCGTGCGTCCTGCCGACGTGCTGATCGCTGTGTTGGCCCGCCAGGCACGTGCCGATGCGGCAACGCCTGATCCCGATGCGGTGGAGTGGTTCCGGGTCATCACCACGGGCTCGCGCGATGGTGCCCGAGTCACCGTGACATGCGATGTGAAGGTGACCGACCCACCGTCCGGGGAGTTCTCCGGCGGCGCCTGGGTGACCGGCGTACCGCCGTCGATCGCCGCCCAGATCATGGCCTCGGGCCGAGCCCTGCGCACCGGCGTACACGGACCCGAGCTCACCATGCCCCTTGACCTGTTCTTCACCGAGCTTGCCGGGCGGGGCATGATCCCGCTAGACCAGATCGACGACTGACCGCGGAGGCACCATGGCTGATCGACCCCTCACTGTGCTCCTCGCCGCCGAGAGCGCCTACGGCCCCACCAACAACTGCATCGGCATCGGCGCCGAACTCATCAAGATGGGGCACCGAGTCGTCTTTGCCGCCGAGGAATCCTGGGCCGGCAAGATCGAGCCACTCGGCATCGAAGAGCGGCTGGTCTCTATGGCTCCCCCACCCGAGGAGGAGGCAGCCGCCGGTCAGTTCTGGATCGACTTCATCCGCGATACCTCTCCGGAGTTCCGCAAGAGCACGTTCGACCAGATCACGACGTTCATCGAGCCCGTGTGGCGCAGTCTCATGGATGGGGCAACATACGCAAACCCGCAGTTCGCCGCGATCGTCGATGAGATTGCCCCCGACATCATCGTGCAGGACAACGTGTCGGCCTTCCCCGCGCTCAAGGCGGCCGGTCGGCCGTTCGTGCGGCTCGTGTCATGCCAACCGCTCGAGATGACCGGGCCCAAGCTCCCTCCCGCGCTAGCCGGACTCCCCGCCGACGACTCAAGCCAATGGCAGGCGTGGCGCGATGAATACGCGCGCGTCAATGCTGGCGTATGGGCCGAATACAACGAGTTCTCGCAGGACTCAGGTGCCGGGCCTCTGCCTGCGGGCGAGTTCAACTACGTCGGCGATGCCAACGTCTACATCTACCCCTCGGTCGTGGACTACGTCGATCGGCGACCTCTCGACGCCACCTGGCATCGGGTGCAGTCATCCGTGCGCCGCACCGAGCAGCCGATCGACGTGCCCGCTCACATCCTCGAGGGTGACGGATCCCTGGTCTACCTCTCGCTCGGTTCGCTCGGCGGAGCAGACATCGACCTCATGAAGCGACTCACGGGCTTCCTCGCCGACAGCCCCCACCGCTTCATCGTCAGCAAGGGTCCCCGCGCTGACGAGTGGGAGGTCCCCGACAACATGTGGGGCGCGGGCATGGTGCCGCAGACCACGCTCCTCGACAAGGTCGACCTGGTCATCACGCACGGCGGCAACAACACGACGTGTGAGTCCTTCCACTTCGGCAAGCCCATGGTCGTCCTGCCGCTCTTCTGGGACCAATACGACAACGCCCAACGCGTCGACGAGACCGGTTTCGGAAGGCGACTCGACACCTACCGTGTCGAGAAGGCGCAGCTCAACGCCGCCATCGACACGCTCCTGGCCGACACCGCGCTGCGCGAGCGCATGGCCGACATCTCGCGCCAGATCCGGGCCGAAGACGGCGTTCGCCGCGAGGCGGAGATCATCGCTGACCTAGGGAAGTCCGCGGCACGCTGATGAAGCCTGACCTGTTCGAGCGCGATCTGCTCGACATCCCGTCGCGCCTCGAGCAGCTCGCCACCCGTCTCGACGCCGGCGACCCGTGGTCGTTTGTCACCTCCCGCAACGCGCTCCTCAGCGGCATGGGCTCCTCGCAGTACGCCGCGCGCTCCGCGGCGGGGTGGCTGCGCAACAGGGGTGTGGGCGTCGTCGACGAGATCGCCTCGACCGACCCGGGCTGGCCGGGCGGCCCGGGCACCTCCGCCATCCTCATCTCGGCGTCGGGAGGGTCTGCCGAGACGCTCGACCGCAGCGCGCGCCTCGCCGATGGCACGCAACGCATCGCGCTGGTCAACACGATCGACTCCGCGCTCGCGCGAGAGTCCGACGCCGTCATTGCGATGGATGCGGGGCCGGAGACAGGCGAGGTCGCCTGCCGCAGCTACCGCCACACCATCGCCCTGCTGCTGGCGCTGGCGTATCCCGAGGCAGACATCGCCGCGGCGTGCCGTGCTGCCGCTTCTCACACGCGCGCCTTGCTCGCCGACACTTCATGGCTCGATGCAATCGACGAGCTCCTCACGCCCACGGAGACGACGTACTGGATTGCGCCGGAGAGTCGCATCGGGTCCGCGCTGCAGTCAGCGCTCATGATGCGAGAGGTACCCCGACGCCCGGCGGTCGGATGCGAGACCGGCGACTGGAGCCACGTCGACGTCTACCTGACCCTCACCACCGACTATCGATGCGTCGTCTTCACCGGGTCGAGCTGGGATGCGCAGGCCACCGCCTGGCTCACCAAGCGCGAGTCCCGTGTGGTCAGCGTGGGCGATGCACTCGGCGTGCCGGGCGAGCTCCATCTGCCCATGCCCGGCGATCCCTTCACCCGCATGCTGTGCGAGACGATCGTCGCCGAGCTCCTGGCCCTGCGCTGGTGGCGCAGCAGCCCCGTCGAGGTCGCATGACCCTGCTCGACGAGGTCCGATCAGACCTGGGCCGCGTTTCCGCCGACGACCTCGTCCCGGCCCTCCGACACGGACAGCTGCCCGCGATCGAGCAGATCGACGACGTCGCCCCGCTGTCGCCCGATGTCGCCGTCGCCGCTATCCGGCTCACGGACTCCCGCGAATTCTTCGTGCCACTCGTACACGACCGCAGCTGGCGACGGGCCGAGCCCGGTGACGGCGTGAGCATGGCAGCGCTCGATGCGCCGGCGCCGATCGTGGTGGAGCACCTTAATCCGCTGCCCGCCGTCGCCACCGGTCGCGAGCGTGCGATCGACGTCGACATGACCAACGACGTGCGCGTCATCGATGACTCGGTCGTCGTCAAATGGCAGTTCCTGCGCCAATCGGGATCTCTCATCGGTCCTCGCGTGGTGTCGCATCTGTGGTCCGCTGGTTTTCGCGAACTTCCAGAGCCATTCGCCACGGTGCGCTGGAACGACGACCTCCTGGTGTCCTTCGCGAGATTCCTCCCGGGAGCCGAGGACGGGTGGGAGTGGATGCTCGACGATGTCCGCCGGATGCTTGCCGGCGAGGCACCCGCGCCTTCGTGGCCGGAGGTGGTCGGCCAGCTAGCGGCTCGGATGCATGCCGCTGCCGTGCACCCGACTCAGCTCATCGATCACCCGGTCGAGCGCCGCTCGCTGGCCCCCATCGCTCAGCACTACCGGGCGCTTCTTGACTCGACCCTCGACGCCGAGTTGCGGGCGGCGGTCGAGCGCTGGCGTTCGGGATTCATGGATGCGTGCGACACATTGACCGCCGCGGATGACGTCGACGTCATGCCCATTCATGGAGACCTGCACCCCGGTCAATTCCTCCGGTGGCGTGATGGCGTTGCCATCTGCGACTTCGACGGCAACCCCACTCTTCCCGCACACCTCCGGACCCTTCGAGGGCCCACCGCGCAGGATGTCGCGGGCATCCTGCGCGGATTCGATCACGTGGCGATCGCGGCCGCCCGCCACACGGGCGAGTCTGCGGCGCTCGGACCAGCCCGCGAGTGGGCCCGCGATGCGCGAGGCAGGGCCTTATCGGCGTATCGCAGTGAGCCGGGCGTCCCCGCCCTCGACGAGTCGGTGCTAGGCGCCCTCGAGACGTTGTCGCCCCTGCACGAGGCGGTCTACGCCACGACATACCTGCCGCGCTGGCGCTACGTCCCCCTGGCGGTGCTTGACGGAGGCTGGTAGCTCAGGCGCCCATCTCGCCACTGATAGCCGCCACAAACCCATCGACGTCTTCAGGTGTCGTATCCCATGAGCACATCCACCGAACTTCACCGGTGCGCTCATCCCACTCGTAGAACCGATAGTGCTGCTGCAGCCGGGCCGTGACGTCGCGTGGCAGGTAGGCGAAGACGGCATTGGCATCAACTCGTCGAGCGATTGTGACGCCGGGGATCTCCTTCACGCCTTCAAGGAGCCTCTGTGCCATCGCATTGGCGTGCGAAGCGTTGCGGCGCCACAGATCGTCGGTGAGAAGAGCGCACAACTGGGCGCTGACGAAGCGCATCTTGCTGGCCAACTGCATGGACGACTTGCGTAGGAACGGCACCGCATGCGCAAGACCTGGATCGAGCACGACGACGGCTTCGGCTCCCAGGGCGCCGTTCTTGGTGCCACCGAACGACACGATGTCGATGCCCACGTCGGTCGTGATGGCGCGGAGGTCCACGTTGAGACCAGCAGCGGCATTGGCGATGCGCGCGCCATCGAGGTGGACCTTCATGCCCAGGCCGTGCACATGGTCGACGAGGGTGCCGAGCTGGTCGACGGAGTACGCCGTGCCGAGCTCGGACGACTGCGTCACGGTGACGACGGCCTGCTGCGCCCGATGAACGTCGCCGAAGCGCACGGCATGGAGATCGATGGCCTCGGGAGTCAGGAGCCCATCGGCCGTGGGCGTGGTCCAGAGCTTCAGGCCGGCGACCTTCTCGGGTGCGCCTCCCTCATCCACGTTGACGTGGGCGGTGTCGGAGCAGACGACCGCCTCCCACGGGCGGCAGATGGCCGACAGGGCCACGACGTTGGCACCGGTGCCATTGAAGACGGGGAAGACCTCGGCCTGCGACCCGAAGTGATCGCGCACGAGGTCAGCAAGGCGCGCCGTCTCGTCGTCCTCGCCGTAGGCCACCGCGTGACCGGCATTGGCGCGCACAACGGCATCGAGCACCTCCGGGTGCGCGCCGGCGTAGTTGTCGCTCGCGAAGCCTCGCCAGGGTGCGCTCATCTCAGGCCTCCGTGAGATCCATGCGCGTGCCGTTGGGCACGTCACCGTCGACGATCCCACGGATCGCTGCCGCGAGGTCAGAGGTATCCGTGTATCCCTTGAAGGCCTTGTCAGGGTCGCTCGCCCGCATGCTCTCGTCGACCAGTGCCATGACCGCCACGATCGCCGCCCGCGCCTGAGAATCCTTGAAGGAGTTGGCGAGCCCGCCCACCCAGGTCTCGGCGGCCGCCTTGGCCGTGGCGTAGGCGACGTTGCCCGCGGTGGGCCTGGTGGCGGACGTGCTCGAGACCATGACGTAGCAGCCGCCGGCATCGATGAGAGCGTCGCGGAAGGCGACGGTGGTCGTGCGGACAGTGCCGAAGACGCCCGGCGCGATCGAATCCCAGGCATCGAGCGCGGACCGGTCGACAGTCGTGGATCCCTGCCATCCACCGACGAGGTGCACGACGGCGTCGATCCGCCCGTGTCGAGCGATCACGTCGTCGCGGAAACGAGCCAGGTCGTCGACGTCCAGCAGATCCACGACGGCAGCCTCTCCACCGACCGCATCGGCAGCCGCGTGCGCGAGATCCTCGCGACGGTCGACGACGATCACCAGATAGGTCGAGCCCAGTGCCTTCGCCACGGCACGACCGCCCATGCCCGCGCCCAGCACGATGGCGACGGGCCGGCTCATACGGTCGCTCCGGTGATGCCGCGCGCGGAGTCGATGGCGGGTGCGAGGGCCTTGCGCAGCGACTCGTAAAAGACGTTGAGCGGGAACTCATCGGGAAGGACGGCATCCACCGCCTCCTTGAGTTCACCCGGCAGGGCCTGAGCGCCCTGGGCCCAGACCGACTGGGGATGCGGCGGCACGAGCGCACTCACGAACTCGTAGGCCGCGATCCAGTGGCCGAGGCGGGAGCGGTCGATGCCCTCGCGGTAAAGCGCGTCAACCTCGGCGCACAGGGCGTTCATCGCACCCTGCACGCCACTCCAGTCGATGCGCAGGGTGTTGTCGGTCCAGCGGATCACGTCGTGCTTGTGCAGCCACGCGAAGATGATCTGGCCGGCGAGTCCGTCGTAGTTGCGCACCCGCTCACCGGTGGTCGGGAAGCGGAAGAGCCGGTCGAAGAGGATCGCGATGCGCACGTAGGGGGCGAGCACGATGCCCCGCTCCCCCAAGGCCTCGGTCTCGCGGAAGGTCGACAGGTCGCAGCGCAACTCCTCGAGGCCGTACATCCAGTAGGGCATGCGCTGCTTGATCATGAAGGGGTCGAAGGGCAGGTCGCCGTGGCTGTGGGTGCGATCGTGCACGAGGTCCCACAGGACGAAGGTCTCCTGGGCGATGGCCTGGTCGTTGAGCAGGAGTTCGGCCTCCGGGGGCAGGTCCAGGCGAAGTCGGTCGGCGGCCGCCCGCGACACCCGGCGGAACCGAGCGGCCTCGCGGTCGCAGAAGATCCCTCCCCAACTGAAGGGCACCACCTCACGGGTCGCGACCGTCTCGGGGAAGAGGACCGCCGAGTGAGTGTCGTATCCCGACGTGAAGCCCATGAACTCGATCGGAACGAAGGCGGCGTTGTCGTACGACGTGGCCTCGAGCTCGGCGATCCAGTCGGGCCACACGGTGCGGATGGTGACAGCCTCGACATTGCGGTTGGGATTGCCATTTTGCGTGTACATGGGAAACACGACGACGTGCTCGATGCCATCGCGACGCACGGACTCCGGGTGGAAGGTCATCAGCGAGTCGAGGAAGTCAGGCACGCCGAATCCACCATCGCGCCAAGCCCGGAAGTCATTGGTCACCGCCTCGATGTATGCGGCCTGGTGCGGCACGTGGGGAGCAAGCTCGTGCAGCGCCGCCACGATCTCTTCGACGCGAGCCGATGCGACGTCAGGGTCGCCGACGATCGCGCCGTCCTTGGCCTGCAGGGGACGCAGAGCTTCGACGGCGGTGGTCAGCCGCTCCCATGCGGGACTGGAGATGACGACACTGGCCGCGGCGGTCTGCCCGCTCAACCGTGGACCCGCGGCCGCCCAGGTGACCAACGCTCGCCACAGGGCCCGATTGCCCACGTCGTCGATGGAGTCGTCACCGGCGAAGTCGGAGTCGGCCGCCACCACGACCCGCCCGGCACCCACTGACACGCCGACCAGCACCGGAGCATTGGCTGGTGATGCGGTGGGCGAGCTGGTCGCGAAGGCGTAGGCGTCGGATTGGTCAGCCTGAACCTCTAGGACTCCCGATCGATAGAAGCACGCTGCCTGGACGTCGGCGAAGACGGTGCAGCCATGCGCATCATGTGGTTCCAGCATGATCCATGTGGATACATCGTTGAATCGGGCAACCGGGTCTTGCGCCGTCGCATTGACGACGCCCACGCCAAAGAGCTGGGCAATGGCTCCCAGGTTGTTGCCGTACTTCGCCTGCTCTGTCTCGGCGAGGACCACCAGGCCCCCACCCCGTCGTACGAAGCCTTCGATGACGGAGATCTCATCACCGGAGTAGACCGGAGACCCCACGCCGACCGTCGACTCCCACGCATCGTCGGAGCAATGGGGCAGCACCAGCACATCAACATCGGCAAGAATCCCCGCCGTGAGCGGACCGTCGACATGGACCGCGACGTCGAAGCCAGCCACGGCGAGGGTGCGAGCCGCCTCGGCGTAGGACGAATCGGCGGGGTTGGCCGGGCTCATGTGTGCGGCCACCTCGGGCCGGGTCGACCACGCCTGGCGGTGGCTCTCGTCGACCATGACCTTCTTGAGCGGACGCATGGGGACCTCCTGGGGAAGAACAAGCGGTCCATCGTACCAAATGACGACGATTGTCCTGTAGCGGTGGGCATTCGCCGGAAATCGTCCCGTGGCTGCGCCCAGGCCCTACCGTCGCTACGGTCGTGGGGTGCGCACGAACTGGTCCGGCACGGTCGCCTTCGAGCAGCCGCTGGTGCTGCCCACGAGCCTCGATGAGGTCCGGTCGCTAGTCCGCGAGAACGAACGCGTGCTTGCCGTGGGGTCGGCGCACTCATTCAGTCGCGCGGCGGTGTCGAGCGGCCTTCACCTCGGCACCGAAGATCTCCCCGCCGACATCGACGTGGCGCCTGATCGCTCGACAGTCACCGTTTCGGCCGGCATGCGCTACGCCGAGCTCGGCCGTGCACTCCACGCGCAGGGCCTTGCCCTCGCCGCCATGGCATCGCTGCCCCACATCAGCGTGGGCGGCGCCGTGGCCACGGGCACGCACGGATCAGGCGACGCAATAGGCACGCTGTCGTCTGCGGTCACCGCACTCGAGGTCGTCACGCCCGACGGCGACGTGCGCGAGGTACGGCGCTCCGATGCGGACTTTGCCGGGTGGATCGTGGCACTCGGCGCACTCGGCGTCGTCACGAGAGTCACGCTGGCCGTCGAGCCGACATACGAAGTCGCTCAGAGCGTGTTGCTCGGCCTCGATCTCGACGAGGTGGAGGCGAACTTCGACGCGGTATTCGGCGCGGCCACTTCGGTGAGTGTCTTCACCCGATGGCGCCCCGAGCCCGACGCGCAACTGTGGCTGAAGAGGCGCGTAGACCGGGAGGGCGCGTGGAAGGGCGCGCCAGACTTCAGGGCCCAGGTGAGTGAGCGCAAGATGCACCCGCTGGAAGACCTCGATCCGGTGCACTGCACGGAGCAGTTGGGACACGCAGGTCCGTGGCACGAGCGGCTCCCGCACTTCAAGGCGGAATTCACCCCGAGTTCGGGCGATGAGATCCAGGCCGAATACCTGCTGCCGCGTGTGCGTGCGGTGGAGGGCATCCGGGCGATGCGCGCCATGGCCGACCGCATCACGCCGCTCCTTCACGTCACCGAGATTCGCACGATGCGAGCAGACGATCTGTGGATGAGCCCGGCATACGGACATGGCACCGTCGGCATCCACTTCACGTGGCACAAGGACGAGCGCATCTTCGACGTGCTTCCTGCCATCGAAGATGCGCTACTGCCGCTGGGTGCACGTCCCCACTGGGGCAAGGTGACATGCGCCACACCCGCTCAACTGGTGGCCGCGTATCCCCGCATTGACGACTTTCGCGGCCTCGTGAATGCCGTAGACCCCCTGGGCAAATGCCGAAGCATCGTGGTTGACAGCCTGATGAACGCCTAGTGCCCGGTGCGCCTTCGGCGCCTCCGATCCTCGGCGGCCTAGCCTTGTGGCATGACTACACGCACCGCGCGCTACGCGCTTCTCACCACTATCGCTGCCGGTGCCCTCGTGCTCTCGGCATGCGGCGGCTCCTCCTCATCTGATTCGAGTGCATCCGAGAGCCCCATCGGCGGCGGCTCGGCGTCCTGCGATCAAGCCACCCTCGAGGGACTCGCACAGCAGGCGACCACCGATTCGGGATCCACCTGGGTCTCGGGCAAGAGCGTCGAGTGTGTCGACGGCTGGGCACTCGTCTTCGGCATCACCAAGACGGGCGACATCGAGCAGACCACCGCGTTTGCCTTCGAGGCCGAGGGTCCCAACTGGGCACTCAAGCAGCAGGACGCCATCTGCGGCGACGGCTCCGACGACGACATCCCCGCGCAACTGAAGGACCAGCTCTGCGCACTGCGCTAATCCAAGGCTGAGATGAGGGCGGGAGAGCGCACTCTCTCCCGCCCTCATGCTGTCCGTGCGAAAGTAGCCGCGTGAGCAACCCGATCATCACGGTGCTCCCGTTCGCCGTCGGCGCGATGATCAGTCCCTTCGTGCTTACCGTGCAAGCGCTGATCCTCGCCAGCGGCATCCAGCCAAAGCTGCGCGGATGGCTCTACACCCTCGGGTGCACGGCATTCACGATCGTGTTCATCGTCGCGGTCTACGCCGGCCTCAGCAGGGTCGCCACCGGCAACACCACGCCCAGTCCCGTGCTCAGGGCTATCGAGATCACCATCGGGATCTTGCTTCTCGTCCTCACCGTGCGCGTGCTTATGCACAAGCATCGGCCGGGAAACGACCACGAGACCCGCGTGCAGCACATGGTGCAGACCGCCAAGCCCTGGTCGTTCTTCATCGTCGGCCTGGCCGTGATGGCCACCGACCTGTCATCGCTCATCATCCTCGTCCCCGGCGTACGAGCCGTGCAGGAGACCCAGGCCGCCTTCTCACTGCAGGCGATCGCCCTCGTCATCGCCCTCGTCTTCACGCTGATGCCTGCGCTACTCCCGGTCGCACTGGCGACCACCTTCGGGCAGCGGGCCGACCACTTCCTGATCTCGCTGAATCGCTTCGTGACGAATAACAGCAGGTTCATCACGGCAGGGATCTGCGTGATCCTCGCGATATTCCTCTTCGTCGGCGCGCTGCGCTAGGCGGTGGCCGTGCGCGGCCAGGGCATCGCCTCTTCGAGCTCGAGGGCGATCGACAGCAATCGGCGCTCCTCGCCAACGGGAGCGGCGACCTGCACACCTATGGGCAGCCCCTCCGGGTTGCGTGCAAGGGGCAATGAGATGGCCGGTGAGCCGCAAACGTTCTGCAGAGGGGTGAACGACGTGAAGCGAAGCAGCCGCACGAGTTGCTCGCGCACGGGCACGTCGGGACCGAGATAGCCGATGGGTGGAGCCGGGTGGCTCACCACGGGGGAGACGACGACGTCCACATCCTGGTAGACAGGCTCTGGCTCGCGAGATGCACGGACGAGGCGACGCATGCTCAGCGGAGTCTTGACGGCCTGCTGCACGAACATGGCGCTGAGGCCCTTCGTCAACGCCTCGGTCTTGGATCCGTCGAATCCTTCGCCGATAAAGCGACCGCCGGCCCTCTGCAGCATGAAGGACAGCAGGGCCCAGTAGCGAAGGAAGTCGCGGCCGAACTGCTCGCCGACGTCGAGGGTGACCTCGCGGACCTCGTGGCCGAGATCCGCCAGCGTGCGGCCAGCGTCGATCACGGCATCGCGCGTGTGCGGATCGAGGGGCGAGCCCGCGAGGCTTTCGGTGAGGAGTCCAACGCGCAGGCGACGGCGCTCCGGTCGCACGACCATGCCGACGGGTGGCAGGTCGGGGTTGCGGTAGACGCGCTCAGCCTCCGCGAAGTAGTACGCCGTATCGCGCACGCTGCGCGTGAGCACACCCTGCGTGACCAGATTGACCGGGAGGCGATCCAACTCGGGCAGGTCGATGAGCCGGCCGCGAGAGGGCTTAAGGCCCACGAGCCCGTTGAGGGCTGCGGGGATGCGGATGGATCCGCCACCGTCGTTCGCGTGACCGATGGGCACCGCTCCCGACGCGACGAGCGCCGCCGACCCACCGCTCGATCCACCGGTGGAGTGGCCGGTGTTCCAGGGATTGCGGGTTGCCCCGTAGCGCGTGGACTCAGTCGTGGCCGTCAGGCCGAACTCGGGCAGGGTGGTCTTGGCCAAAGGAGTGAACCCGAGCCCCAGATACTGCGCCACCCACGGATTGGAGCCGGTGGCAGGGCGATCGGAGGGGGCCCACGACCCGTGGAGAGTTGGGTAGCCCTCGAGGTCCACGTTGTCCTTCAGCACCGTGGGGATGCCCGCGAACGGACCCGATACGTCGCCTTCGGTCTCGAGGGTGCGCACGACCGCGTTGAGCGAGGCATTGGCTGCCTCGATGCGTGCCTGAGCTGCGGCACGAAGCTCGGCCGGCGACACCTCGCGCTTGCGCAGCAGGTGCAGGAGATCCATCACGTCGTACGAGCCGAGCGCGTCGTCAGTGACGACACTCACCGTCACGCTGTCAGGCACCGTTGGCCTCCGTGAGATTGCCGTCGTAGCCGCGAGGCAACACGATCGCCGGGACCGTGCAGACGCGAAGCAGCTTGTGGGTCATGTCGCCGAGGAAGACACGGGCGATCGGCCCCAGGCTGCTCGAGGCGACGACGAAGAGATCGGAGTCCTGCCAGTCGAAGCGCGACATCGCGCGCTCCGGCGTGTCACCGGTCACGACCGAACCCGTGATCTGGTCCCCTCGAGCAGCCGTGAACCGGCCCTGCGCTTCCTGCTCGCGCTCAATGAGCGCCTGCATGACCTGTCGCTCAGCATCTCGGCCGACACGCGCACCCACGATACGCGTGGCGCGCAACACGACCGTGAGGAGATGCACGGGGATGCGATTCCGCGCCGCCACATCGATGCACAGTTGCACTGCCTCGATCGACTCCTCGGTGTCTTGGAAGCCGGCGACCAGTCGCGCGATGTGATCGGGTGCCGTTTCGCGGTATCCCTCCGGCGCGGCCGCAACAGCGGCGGGCCCTCCGTGGAGAAGCGAGTGGGCGACGGAGCCCAAGCTCAGGCGCCCGTCGAGGCGGCTCGCTCCCGGCCCGATGGCGATGAGCGAGGCACCGCGCTCCTCGGCCACGTTGCGCAGGGCGTGTCCCACCGATGCATGCGCGTAGACGACGCAGTCGACATCGGTAATCGACCACTCAGTCTCGAGGTCGTGGCGCGCCTCACTCAGGGTGGCATCCGCTCGCTCACGCAGGAACGCCTCCCACTCGGCATCGACATTGCCCAGGCTGGGGTAGTCGATCGTCGGCGGATGGACGTAGGTGAGCACGAGTCGGGCGCCAAGAAGACGGTGAAGGACCGCGCCCAGCGCTACGGCATCGTCACCCGACTCATCGGGGCTCACGCCGACGACGATCTCCATCGCTGCCATCCTTCGGGAACTCCCGCGCGGCGGCGGGAACGGGACTACCGTAGCCGCGTGCCACCGGCGAGGTGGCGGGATGGGAGGGCAAATGGCATCCACGCTCTTCCGACTCAAGCCGATCCAGGACGTCACCGGTCACGGCGAGCTCAAGCGGACGATGGGGCGCTCCGCACTCCTCTTCTTCAGCGTCGGATCCATCATCGGCAGCGGAATCTTCGTCATCCTCGGCGTTGCCATACCCAAGGCGGGCCCAGCGGTCCTTCTGTCATTCGTGCTCGCCGCCGTAGCCGCCCTCTTCTCAGCGCTCTCGTACGCCGAATTGGCCAGCGCCGTGCCCGCGTCGGGATCGTCGTACTCCTATGCCTACGTCACCCTTGGCGAGATCGTGGCTTGGGCGGTCGGCTGGATGCTGATGTTGGAGTACGGCGTCTCCGTGGCTGCGGTCGCCGTGGGCTGGGGTGAGTACCTCAATCAGTTCCTCGGCACGTTCGGCATCACCGTTCCGCCAGAGATCGCCAGCCCTCCTGGGCAGGGTGGCGTCTTCAACGTGCCGGCCCTCATCGTGGTTGCCGCATGCACCTTCCTGCTCATCAGGGGCGCATCGGAGTCTGCTCGCTGGAACACGATCATGGTGCTCCTCAAGATCGCGATCCTGATCTTCTTCTGCGTGGTCGCGTTCACCGCCTTTGATGGAAACAACCTCGAGCCCTTCCTGCCGCTGGGCTTGCTCGGCGTGACCGCAGCTGCGGGCCAGGTCTTCTTCTCCTACATCGGATTCGACGCGGCTTCGACGGCCGGGGAGGAGGCAAAGAATCCCAAGAAGGACCTGCCCATCGCCATCATGGGCAGCCTTGCCGTGGTCACGGTCCTCTACCTCCTGGTCACCCTTGCGGCCCTCGGCGCGCAAGACTGGAAACTCGACACGACGAGCAGCTCCGAGGCCGTCCTCTCGACGATTGCCGACACGGCCCTCGGTGCCTCCTGGCCCGGCGCTCTCATCGCCCTCGGCGCCATCGTCTCGATCTTCAGCGTCGTACTTGTCACGCTCTACGGCCAGACGCGGATCCTCTTCGCTATGGGACGCGACGGACTGCTCCCCAAAGCTTTCACGCGGGTCAGTCCACGCACGCAAACCCCGGTCACCAACACCATCATCGTCGGCGCGCTGGTGGCGATTCCGGCATCCCTCGTCTCACTCGGCCAACTCGCTGAGGCGACGAGTATCGGCACTCTCGGCGCCTTTGCGGTGGTCAACATCGGCGTCATCATCCTGCGCAAGCGCGAGCCTAACCTGCCCCGCGGATTTACCACGCCGCTGTTCCCCCTGATGCCGATCCTCGGGCTGATTCTTATCGCCGTGATCGTGCTGAGCCTTCAGCCGGTGACGTGGCTGGTCTTCGCCATCTGGATGGCCGTGGGATTCATCATCTACTTCGCCTACTCACGGCGACACTCCGTGCTGGGACGTACGGGCACCTAGTTCGGTCGTTAGCGCAGGTTCGCTTGCTCGCACGGCAAGGCCCGGCCTACTGTGAGGCATGCGTCGATGGCAGGCACTCACGGCGATCGCGGCCACCACACTCGTGCTCGCCGGATGCACCTCGTCCGGGAGTGCCAACCCCAACGCCAGCGTCGAGATGCCCACCGCGTCTTACAGCCCGCCCCCCGATGCTGCCGTCACTCCTCCTGACCGCATCACGCTCGCCAACGTGCAGCCCAACGACGGCATCCAGCCCGTCGTCGACTTCATCCGGTCCGCTCAGTCGTCGATCGACATATCGATCTACCGGATCGACTCGGACTTCGAGCCTCTCGTCGGGGCGCTGGCCGACGCGGCAGCGAGTGGGATCCACGTGCGCGTCTCCATCTCGCGCCAGCTGGTGGGCGAGCCCAATCCGCCGCAGGGCAACTCACAGCAGATTGTCGTGCAGCAGCAGTTGCAGGCAAAGGGAATCCAGGTCGAGCTCAGCCGCCCGGAGTTCCACTACGGCCACGAGAAGTGCATCATCATCGACGCCGGCACCCCCGAAGGCAAGGCGACGATCGCAGACTGGAACCTCCAGGCCTCCTACTTCGGTCCCAAACAATACGGCCCCGTCGGCGCGCGTGGCATGGCGGTGCTCAATACGGATCCCCAGGATGTCGCCACCATCGCCGCCTACTTCAACGCCAACTGGCCGCCGTATGCGCCCTACCCGGTCTCGACCCGAGCATCCCTGGTGTGGAGTCCCAGTGGCATCGAATACTCGCCCGTGGGCAACTCTGTCGCCGTGCTGACCCAATTCGTCCAGGTCGCCAAGACCAGCCTCGACATCTACGCCGAATACGTCCAGGAC
>JBJTIQ010000070.1:0-17638 GCA_046095085.1 Actinomycetota bacterium
GGTGGTGGGGGGGGTGTTCGGGGCCCGGCCCGGGGCGTGGGCCAACCCCACCCCGCCACACAACACCGGGAGATCGGAGGCCGACTGCGCTGGTAGCGTCGCCGCGTGATCGATCCGAGCGACGACCCCCAGGCAGCGGCGCGCGAAGCCGCGGCCGCCATCGCCGAGCGCACCGGAGTTCCGGCTCACGATGTCGCGGTCATCCTCGGGTCGGGTTGGGTTCCGGCAGCAGACCGCCTCGGCACCACCGTCGCGGAGTTCCCCGCCACCGACATCCCCGGCTTCGCGCCCCCGTCGGCCGTGGGCCACTCCGGCCGCATACGCAGCGTCGATGCCCACGGTCGCCCGGTGCTGGTCTTCCTGGGACGCACGCACCTCTACGAAGGCCGCGGCGTGGACGCCGTCGTCCACGCGGTGCGCACCGCGGCCGCGGCCGGCTGTCGCACGATCGTGCTCACCAACGGATGCGGAGGCCTCGATCCTTCGTGGAGCCCGGGCACCCCCGTGCTGATTCGCGACCACCTCAACCTCTTTGGGGTCACGCCGCTTCGCGGGGCGACGTTCATCGACATGACCGACCTGTACTCCGCGCGCCTTCGCGAGATCGCCCGAGAGATCGACCCCTCGCTCGATGAAGGCGTCTACGCGCAGTTCCTCGGCCCGCAATACGAGACTCCCGCGGAGATCCACATGGTCCGTGCCATGGGCGGCACGCTCGTGGGCATGTCGACGGTCCAGGAGGCCATCGCCGCGCGCGAGGCCGGCATGGAGATCCTGGGCGTCTCCCTCGTCACCAACCTGGCCGCGGGCATGACGGGCAAACCCCTCAGTCACCAAGAGGTGCTTGCCGCCGGCAACGCTGCTGCGGAGCGCATGGGCGAGCTGCTCTCCGAGTTCCTGCGTCGACTGCCCTGACATGCACCTGGTTGCCGACATCCACGGGCAGCGCCTCGAGGTGCGCGATCTACATCCCGACGACGTGCGCCCCGACGAGTCCTCCGACTGGGATGCGTGGGACCAGGACTGGCTTCCCGATGACGAGCAGCCTCGCCAGCATCGCGCGGCCGTCCTCGTCGATGGAGACATCGTGGGCACCATGTCGTGGCACGCCGTGCTCTACGGGCCTACGCGCGGCTCCCGGGCCTGGAGCATGGGCATCGCGCTCACCCCTTCCCAGCGAGGGCGCGGCATCGGGTCGGTGGCCCAACGCCTCCTCAGCGAGCACCTCCTCGAGAGTGCCCATCGGGTCGAGGCTTCGACAGACGTCGACAACATCGCCGAGCAGCGGTCGCTCGAGAAGGCAGGATTCACCCGGGAGGGAGTGCTCCTGGGGGCGCAGGTCCGCGCCGATCAGCGTCACCACGACCTGGTGATGTACTCCCGCACGCGGGATACGCTGGCCGGGTGACCGCCTCACTGGCCCCCGACGTCACGTCGAGCAACGCAAGCCTGCGGGGATTCCTGCACGCGCTGCCCGGGGTCGACCAGGTGGGGGCCGAGGCCCGGGCCGCAGCTCTCGCCAGCCGGTCCATCAAGGCCGAGTCCAAGCGGCAGGCCATCGATCTCGCCATCTCGATGGTGGACCTGACCACCCTCGAGGGCATGGACACACCCGGCAAGGTGCGCGCTCTGTGCGCCAAGGGGCTTCGACCCGATCCCAGCGATCCGTCCGTCCCGCACGTCGCCGCCATCTGCGTCTACGGCGACATGGCGAGCATTGCCCGCGAGGCGGTCGGCGATCAGGTGCATGTCGCAGCAGTGGCCACCGCATTCCCCTCCGGACGCGCGAGCCTTGACGTGAAACTGCAGGACACCCGCGAAGCGGTGGCCAACGGAGCCGACGAGATCGACATGGTCATCGACCGCGGCGCCTTCCTCGAGGGCCGCTACCTCGACGTCTTCGACGAGATCGTCGCCGTCAAGCAGGCGTGCGGCCCAGCCCACCTGAAGGTCATCTTCGAGACCGGCGAGCTCCGCACCTACGACAACGTCCGGCGCG
Source organism: Actinomycetota bacterium (assembly GCA_046095085.1). Classification (GTDB taxonomy): domain Bacteria; phylum Actinomycetota; class Actinomycetes; order S36-B12; family S36-B12; genus Mxb001. Next base: position 2,000 of record JBJTIQ010000070.1, read on the forward strand.
CATCGTGGCTCGCCATGCTGGCCGGTGCCGACTTCATCAAGACGTCCACGGGCAAGGTCACGCCGGCCGCGACCATGCCGGTCACCCTGATCCTGCTCGAAGCCGTGCGCGACTGGTTCCGGCAGACCGGCGATCAGGTGGGCGTCAAGCCAGCCGGAGGGATCCGGACCACCAAGGATGCGATCCGCTACCTCGTCATGGTCAATGAGACGTGCGGGCCGGCCTGGCTCACCCCCGACCTCTTCCGCTTTGGCGCCTCCACCCTGCTCAATGATTTGCTCCAGCAGCGTCAGCGCATGGTGCTGGGTCACTACTCCGGCCTCGACTACGTGACGATCGACTAGGAGCACCATGACCTTCGACTATGCACCCGCTCCGGAGTCTCGAGCCGTCGTCGATATCGCGCCGCACTACGGCCTCTTCATCGATGGAGAGTTCGTCGAGCCCATCGACGGGGCATCATTCAAGACCGTCAACCCCGCTACCGAAGAGGTGCTCGCTGACATCAGCGAAGGTGGCGCGGCAGATGTCGACCGCGCCGTGCGAGCGGCCCGCACCGCCTACAAGGCCACGTGGTCGCGCATGCCAGGCGCCGAAAGGGCGAAGTACCTCTATCGGATCGCACGGATCATCCAGGAGCGTTCGCGCGAACTCGCCGTCCTCGAGACCCTCGACAACGGCAAGCCGATCCGGGAGTCGCGAGACGTTGACGTACCCCTCACGGCCGCCCACTTCTTCTACCACGCGGGCTGGGCCGACAAGCTCGAGCACGCGGGCCTCGGCGCTAGCCCTCGGCCCTATGGCGTGGCAGGCCAGATCATCCCCTGGAACTTCCCCCTGCTCATGCTGGCGTGGAAGATCGCCCCCGCACTCGCCACCGGAAACACCGTCGTGCTCAAGCCTGCGGAGACGACCCCGCTGACGGCATTGGCCTTCGCCGACATCTGCCAGCAGGCCGAGCTTCCACCGGGCGTCGTCAACATCGTGACCGGCGCCGGGCAGACCGGTCGCCTCCTCGTCGAGCACCCCGACATCGACAAGATCGCCTTCACGGGATCGACGGAGGTGGGCAAGGCCATCCAGCGTGCGATCGGCGGCACCCGCAAGGGACTCACCCTCGAACTCGGCGGAAAGGCCGCCAACATCGTCTTCGACGACGCGCCGATCGACGAGACGATCGAGGGAATCGTCAACGGCATCTTCTTCAACCAAGGGCACGTCTGCTGCGCCGGCTCCCGTCTCCTGCTACAGGAGTCCATCCGCGATGAGGTGCTCGATCGCCTCAAGGAGCGCCTGCAGACCCTTCGCCTTGGCGACCCACTCGACAAGAACACCGACATCGGAGCGATCAACTCCGCCGAGCAGCATGCCCGCATCGACGAGCTCGTTCGATCGGGCGACGCGGACGGCGCCGAGCGCTGGTCAGCGCCATGCAGCATCCCTGAGCGCGGCTGGTGGTACCCGCCCACCATCTTCACCGGGGTCACCCAGGCGCACCGGATAGCCCGTGAGGAGATCTTCGGCCCGGTGCTGTCCGTGCTCACGTTCCGCACTCCCGACGAGGCGATCGAGAAGGCCAACAACACCCCCTACGGACTCTCGGCGGGCGTGTGGACCGAGAAGGGATCGCGCATCCTGTGGATGGCGTCGCGACTGCGCGCGGGCACGGTGTGGGCCAACACCTTCAACAAGTTCGACCCCGCGTCGCCCTTCGGCGGGTTCAAGGAGTCCGGCTTCGGCCGTGAAGGCGGCCGCCAAGGCCTCGCCGCCTATCTGAAGGCCGAGGTGATCTGATGGACACGCGCATCGACGTGCGCAAGACGTACAAGCTCTACATCAATGGAGCATTCCCCCGCAGTGAGAGCGGCCGCACGTACGCCGTCTCCGACGCCAAGGGCCGATTCCTCGCCAACGCATCCCTGGCATCGCGCAAGGATGCTCGCGATGCGGTGGTCGCGGCCCGCGCGGCGCAAGCCGCCTGGTGGAAGGCCACCGCCTACAACCGGGGACAGGTGCTCTACCGCATCGCCGAGATGCTCGAGGGCCGGCGCGCGCAGTTCGAGGACGAGCTCGCCAAGGCCGAGGGACTCTCCGGTCGCAAGGCTGCCTCGGTCGTCGATGCCGCCATCGACCGATGGGTCTGGTACGCCGGATGGTCCGACAAGATCGCCCAGGTGCTCGGGTCGAGCAATCCTGTCGCCGGCCCCTACTTCAACTTCTCGGTCCCCGAGCCCACCGGAGTCGTCGCTGCCATCGCACCCCAGCGATCATCGCTCCTCGGCCTGGTCAGCGTGGTGGCCCCGATCATCGTGGGCGGCAACGCCTGCGTCGTCGTGGCCTCGCAGGACCGACCCCTTCCCGCCATCACGCTCGCCGAGGTACTCGCCACGTCGGATCTGCCCGGTGGCGTGGTCAACATCCTCACCGGGCGCCCCGCCGAGATCGGGCCCTGGCTGGCATCGCATCTCGACGTCCAGTCGCTCGACCTCACCGGCGTCGATGACGACGCCCTTGCCACCGAGATGCAGGTGTCGGCCGCCGTCAACGTCAAGCGCGTGCTCAATCCTCCACGCCGTGAGCCCGACTGGTCCGAGGATCCGGGTCTCGGTCGTATCCGGCAGTTCGTCGAGACCACGACCGTGTGGCATCCGATTGGCACCTGACGACGCGCCCGGAGTGGTCAGCGTCCACGAAGAGGCGGAGGCGGCAGCGCTCATCGCGAACGGCGCTGTCCTCGAGAGGCACGCGCATCAGATGCGCCTTGCTCTTCCCATCCCGGCCTATGACGACCCGGAGTTCCATCCCTTCACGGCCGACGCTGAGCCACCGGTGCCCTGGACACGCGCGCTCCCAGCGTTCCTCGCGGCCTATCCCCCGGATCACCCCGACCACCTGCCCGGCACCGACGACCTGATCGACTCCTACCTCGTGCGCTACACGCGGGGCGCCGAACTCGGACCGCTCATCCACGGCGCGAGCGCGATCGCCGTGCGCGACGGCTATCCCTACGGCGGGATCCTCATCGTCGACCGCCCCGGTGAAGGCCCGTGGGTGTGCGACCTCTGGCGCGATCCAGCACCTGACTTCTCCGGCACGGGCGCGCGGATGGTCCGCTGGGCCGCGTCACGTCTCGCTGACTACGACACGCTCGGACTCGTCGTGACAGTGGGGAATGACTCCGCCATCCGGGCATACGAGCGCGTCGGATTCGTTCGCGAGACGACGGCCTGGCGACTGCGCCTGCCCGACTAGTCGTCGCGCTGGCGACGACGCATGCGGAGCACGATGACGGCACCGACCACCGCCGCGGCGACGACGCCCAGCACGATGGCTACGCGCGGAGCCCACCGCTTGGACTCCTCCAGTCCATCGCTCGCCTGAAGGATGAGCTCGTCGGCCTTGCCGAGCATGTCATCGGCGACCAGCAGCACCGAATCGGCCTGCTCGATCACGCCGCGCACGCGTCCGAGTCCGTCGCGCAGGTCCTCGACACGCAGCGACGTCGTGCTGAGTTCTTCCATGAGGCTCATGTCGTTCTCCCGATATCAGGCGGCATGCGCCGCGTAGGCCGGCTTGATGACCCCGTCGATAAGGGCCAGGCGTTCATCAAACGGGATGAAGGCGCTCTTCATGGCGTTGACCGTGAGCCAGCGCAGGTCATTGATTCCCCAGCCGAAGGCCTCGCACACCTGCACCATCTCCTGCGTCATCGTCGTGTCGCTGACCAGGCGGTTGTCGGTGTTGAGCGTGACCCGGAAGCGCAGGTCGGACAGCAGGCCGATGGGGTGGTCGGCGATGCTCGCCGCCGCTCCCGTCATGACGTTGGAGGTCGGGCACATCTCCAGCGGTATGCGCCGATCTCGCACATAGGCGGCAAGCGGACCCAGCGTCACTGTCCCGTCGTCGTGACGCTCGATGTCGTCGACGATGCGTACGCCGTGCCCCAGGCGGTCGGCACCGCACCATTGGATGGCCTCCCAGATGCTGGGAAGGCCGAATGCCTCGCCGGCATGAATGGTGAAGTGCGCGTTCTCTCGGCGGAGGAATTCGAACGCATCCAGGTGGCGGGTCGGCGGGAAGCCAGCCTCGCGACCGGCGATGTCGAACCCCACGACGCCGCGGTGCCGGTACTCCACGACCAGGTCGGCGATCTGGCGCCCCTGGGCCGACGTGCGCATCGCGGTGAGCAGCGTGCCGATGCGGATGCGACCCCCCGAGGCCTGCTCACCGTCGCGAAATCCGGCGAGCACCGCATCGACGACCTCGGCTCGCGAGAGGCCGCGCTCCACGTGGAGTTCCGGGGCGAAGCGAACCTCCGCGTAGACAACGCCATCGGCCGCCAGGTCCTGAGCGCACTCCGAGGCCACGCGCGCCAGCGCGTCGGGCGTCTGCATGACCCCAACCGTGTGCTGGAACGGCTCGAGATAGCGCTCCAGGGATCCGGAGTTGCCTGCCTCGCGGAACCACTCGGCCAGCGCCGCGGGCTCTTGCGTCGGCAGGTCGGAGTAGCCGGTCTCGACGGCGAGTTCTGCCACCGTCTGGGGTCGCACGCCACCGTCGAGGTGGTCATGGAGCAGGACCTTGGGCAGACCCCGAATCGTCTCCACGTCAAGGGTTGCCATGACGTGAATCTACCCGCTGCCCACCTGGCCCTGCGCGACGAGGTTGCGCAGGACGCGAAGCGCCACGGAGATCGTGGCGAGGTCTCCGGTCTCGTGCGCGGCGATCTGATCGAGCGTGGACTGCGCACGCGCCAGGCCCTGGCTGTAGCGCGACTCCCACGTCAGGATCCGCTCCATGGGAGCGGTGCCCGCAGGGGTCGCCTCGACGATGCTGCGCGTAAGACCCGCGAGTGCCGCGTAGAGATCAGTGCGCAGTGCCTGGCGGGCCAGCGCAGTCCACCGGTCTCCACGCGGCAGTGCCGTGATGCGCCGGAGCAGTTGGTCGACGTCGTAGCGCTCCGACAGCGCGAAGTACAGGGGCATGATCTCGGCGGCCGGCTGCCCGGTGCGGTCGGCGATCTGGACCACGTCGAGAAGCGCGAACACCTCGAGCATGGCCGCAGCCTGGACGGCCAGGTCGGGCGGGGCTCCACGTCCGATGAGCTCGCTGGCGACAGCATCCATGCGCTCTCGCTCGACGCCGACTAGGGCGTCGGGGACCAGCGGCGCCAGTTGATGGACGGTGGGCCCGAAACGCTCAACCTCGCGGGTGACATCGATGCCGGCCCCGTGCGTCTGCAGGAACCAGCGCATGGCCCGGTCGAGGAGTCGTCGCGACTGCAGGAAGAGGGCATCCTGGGCGGACGTCGGAACGACGTTGTCGAGTGCCTCGACCTGCGCCCAGAACGCGGGCAGGTCGAAGATCGCGGTCACGGCTGCGGCCGCGCGCACTGCTTCGACCGGTGTGGTGCCCGTCTCCTCGCAGGCGCGGAACACGACCGATATACCGCCGTCGTTGATGAGTTGGTTGACGACGGCGGTTGTGACGATCGACTCGCGCAGGGGGTGTTGATCGATGCGCTCCGCGAACCTGTCGCGAAGCGCGGCCGGGAAATAGTCGGTCAGTTGGCGGGAGAACCACGGGTCGTCCGCCAGCTGCGCGTCGGCGAGGTCGGCCGTGAGCGCGATCTTGGAGTAGGCGGCCAAGACGGCGAGCTCGGGTGACGTGAGCCCCTGGCCCGCGACGGCCCGGGTGAGCAACTCCTCATCATCGGGGAGGTACTCCAGGGCGCGATTGAGGATGCCGCGCGCCTCGAGATCGTCGATGAGGCGCTGATGCACGGAGACGAGTGCGGGAGCGCCCGCCCTGGCGTTGCCCAGGAGGACGTTCTGCTCGTAGTTGTCCCGAAGAACCAGACTGCCGACTTCGTCCGTCATCGAGGCAAGCAGTTCGTCGCGGTCGCGCGCCTCGAGCTGGCCCTCCCTCGCCGCGCTGTCCAGAAGGATCTTGATGTTCACCTCATGGTCAGAAGTGTCGACCCCCGCTGAGTTATCGATCGCGTCGGTGTTGAGCTTTACGCCGTGGCGCGCGGCCTCGACTCGACCCAACTGCGTCAGGCCGAGATTGCCACCTTCGCCCACCACGCGGCATCGAAGGGAGTGGCCGTCCACGCGCACGGCATCGTTGGCCTTGTCTCCGACGGAGGCGTTGGTCTCGATCTGCGCCTTGACGTAGGTGCCGATGCCGCCATTCCACAAGAGATCAGCAGGCGAGGTGAGGATGCGGTTGATGAGGTCGGCCGGTGTCATGGAATCCACGTCGTCCGAGATGTCGAGGGCAGCGCGGACCTGCGGGGTGATAGGAATGGACTTGGCCGACCTGGGATAGACACCGCCACCGGCGGAGATGAGCGACGGGTCGTAGTCCTCCCAGGAGGACCGCGGAAGATCGAAGAGTCGGCGTCGCTCGCGGAACGATGCCGCGGTGTCCGGATCGGGATCCAAGAAGATGTGACGGTGGTCGAAGGCCGCCAGCAATCGAATGTGCTCAGATAGCAACATGCCGTTGCCGAAGACGTCGCCGCTCATGTCGCCAATCCCCACGACACTGAAGTCGTCATGCTGTGTGTCAATCCCAAGCTCGCGGAAGTGTCGCTGCACCGACAGCCAGGCGCCGCGCGCGGTAATGCCCATGGCTTTGTGGTCATAGCCCGCGGAGCCACCCGAGGCAAAGGCATCACCGAGCCAGAAGGAGTACTCGGCCGCCACTGAATTGGCGAGATCGGAGAAGGTCGCCGTCCCCTTGTCGGCCGCGACCACGAGGTAGGGATCCTCGCCATCGTGGCGAACGACATCACGAGGGGCGATGATCTGCCCGTCGGCGCGATTGTCAGTGATGTCGAGCAGTCCGCGAATGAAGGTGGCGTAGGCACCGCGACCCTCGGCTAGCCAGGCATCGCGATCGGTCGCAGGGTCTGGGAGGGCCTTCGGGACGAAGCCCCCCTTTGCCCCGACCGGGACGATAACGGCGTTCTTCACTTCCTGCGCCTTGACCAGCCCCAGCACTTCGGTGCGGAAGTCCGCTCGGCGGTCGCTCCATCTCAGGCCACCGCGCGCGACGGTGCCGAACCGCAGGTGCACACCTTCCACGCGCGGTGAGTAGACCCAGATCTCGGCGTAGGGCCTTGGCAGCGGCAGTTCGGGGATGTCTCGCGCATTGACCTTGAAGGAAAGGCGATCGAGGTGCCGGCCGGCCTCGTCTCGCTGATAGGCGTTGGTGCGAAGCGTGGCACGCATCGCCCCGAAGATCGACCGCAACACCCGGTCTTGGTCGAGGCTCGACACGGCATCGAGCGACTTCAGGATGCGCGCGGCACTCTCCTCTTGGGCACTGCGGCGACCCTCCTCGCGCGACGGGTCGAAACGCGCTTCGAAGAAGTCGATGAGGAGCCGAGCAATGCCCTGGTGGGCATTCAGGGCGCTCTCGACGAACTCCTGACTGAGGCTGTTGCCCGACTGCTGCAGATAGCGCACATAGGCGCGGAGGATGACGACCTGCCGCCAGTCGAGCCCTGCTGTCACCACCAGGGCGTTGAGCGCATCCGGCTCGCAACGGCCATCCCACAGGGCGAGGAACGTATCTTCAAAGAGCTCGCGCAGCCGCTCGTGATCGTCGATAGCACCCTCTGGCAGCCGGAAACCCAGGTCGTAGATATAGAGGGGCGGGCGATCCCGGCGGATGAGTTCGTACGGATGCTCGTCTTCGATCAGCACCCCGAGACTGCTCAACACGGGCAGCACGCGAGACAGCGAGATGGGGCCGCCCTCGCGCATGACCTTCAGTCGTCGGTCACGAGAGTCCCTGCCCTGCGGCGCATAGAAGCGCAATCGAACATCGGATTCACTCTCAAGAGTCTCGGCCAGCAGCACATCGCGCACGGCCGCCTCGGGCGGAACCTCCTGCTGGTAGGCCGGCGGGAAGCCGCCGCCGTAGATGGCCTCGAGGCGCTGGGATCGCTCATCGCCGACGCGGACGCGAAGCAGGTCCTGGAACGAGTCTTCCCAACTCCTCACCGCAGCAGAGATCTGCTCCTGCACGGCCGGGATGTCCGGGTCTCCGATGAGGTGGCCGGAGGCCGCATGGATGACGACGTGCAGGCGCGCCAAGACCGACTCGCTGACACGGGCGGTGTAGTCGACGGTCGCGCCGTCGTACGCCCGGCGAAGGATTTCCTGGATCTCCAGTCGCACCGCCGTGGTGTAGCGATCGCGAGGGAGGTAGACCAGGCACGAGACAAAACGGCCGTAGGGATCGCGGTGGACGAACAAGCGGGTCTGGCGCCGTTGAGCCAGTTGATGCACGGCCAGGGCCACGCGCGCCAAGGACTCCGGCTCGAGCTGGAAGAGCTCGTCGCGAGGGTAGGTCTCCAGGAACTGCAGCACGTCCTTGCCGCTGTGGGAGCGTGGGTCGAAGCCGAGGATGTCCAGCACGGCCTGCGCGGTGGCGCGCAGTACGGGGATCTCGCGCACGGAGTGCGAGTAGGCGCTTCCGGCGAAGAGTCCGAGGAATCGATGCTCTCCGATGACTCTGCCCGCCTCATCGAAGCGCTTGACGCCGACGTAGTCGAGGTAGGCGGGTCGATGAATCGTCGATCGACTGTTGGCGGTGGTCAACACGAGCACACGAGGCTCGCGGGCGTGCGCGGCGACCTCTGGAGTCAGGTGATGGAGCGCCGGCGCAGCGTCTGTCGTGGGTCGCAGGATGCCCAGGCCGGAGCCTTCGACGGCGATCAGGCTGTCGCCGTCGGGGCTCTCCACGAGGTCGTACTCGCGGTAGCCGAGGAAGGTGAAGTTGTCGTCTGCCAGCCAGCCAAGAAGCGCCGCCGACTCATCGGCCTCTGCCTTCGGGACCGATGCCGGGGGGTTCTGGACCAGGTCCTTCGAGAGGTCAAGCACCGCCTCGCGCATCCTCGGCCAATCGTCGACGGCAGCTCGAACGTCGGCCAGGACGCGGCGTATGGACGACTCGATCGCAGTGGCGTCACCGGGGCCGCGATCGATCTCAACGTGTATCCAGGATTCCTTGCTTCCCTCTGCATCAACGGGGCCGACGGAAACCAGACCCCCCTCGTCATCGCGCAGGACACGAAACACCGGGTGAATGACGAGCTGGGGGCCACGCCCAAGTCGCGTGAGTTCACTCGACACGGAGTCGACGAGGAAAGGCATGTCATCGGTAACGATCTCGACCACGGTGCGGCCGCACGACCATCCGTCGCTTTCGACGGTCGGGGTATAGACGTGCACCCGGGCGGTGCCGGGCTTGCGATCGCTCGCAAGGGCAATGTGGGAGACCATGGCGCCAAGGAGGTCTTCCGGAGTGCGCCCAGCGATGTCCTCCACCGGGACGTGCCGGTAGTAGTAGTAGGGGTCGACCTCCTCGACGAGTTCGCTGCCTCTCGCCAGGTCAGCGAGCGCGGTCAGGGCACCGGAGGGGTCCGATGTCGAGGGGTCATCGCCGTGCGCATGACGCCTCACCATGTTCGCCTCCTTCGCAGGGCCATCAGCCCGCGTCGGCAAGCCTGCCAGATCCCCCTCGCTGCAGTGCGGCCCTACTGGTGATCAACGACGTTTCGAGCACGCGCAGGCGACGTCGCCCGTCCATGATGTTGCCGCCCATTGCCTCGAGGTCGTCAGGCCCCGGGCCGAGGACCGTGACCTGCGTGCCGGCCGCCTCGAGTTCGGTCACCTCTCCCAGGCACCTCCTGGTGACGCTGCCTCGCCAGCGGCGCTCGAGCCGACTCAGCAGATTGGCGGGTTCGTCGGCCTCGAACGACACCATCGGGGCGACGACGTAGACCTCGTCGAGGCCGGCTCCGGCAACGACATCGGCTGACGTGGCCGACCACGCTCCCCCATCGATGTAGGTGCGGTCGCCGATAGTGACCGGCTCGAACCAACCCGGAATGGCGCACGAGGCCATCACCGCCTCGGCAAGGCCCACCCGCGGAGCATCATTGCGACCGAAGACCACGCGCCGACCGGACTCGTAGTCGAGAGCGACGATCCACAGGCTGGGGTGGGGAGACCACTCGTCCATGGGTGTGATCGCGTCGATGAGGTGCCCGACGCGCTCGAGCGATCCATTGCCAAGTGGCATGAAGGCTGACAGCACTGCAGTGGGAGGCATGCGCAGGCCGTGACGTAGGGATGACGCCATGAGGCGGACCGATCCGGGGCCGCGCAACTTGGGCATGGTCGGTCGCGGACCACCCGTCGCGGTCTCGTAGTCCCACGCGTATCCCGCTAGCGGACCTTCGGTGATCGGGATGCCGAACTGGTGATCGCGCAAGGCATCGACGCTGGTGCCGGCCGCGATGAGGGCGCCCAAGACGGAGCCGGCCGACGTGCCGGCGATGACGTCGAAGGTCCGCGGGTCGATGCCGCGGACCTCCTGGATGGACTGCAGGGCACCGACGGCCCAGGCAGCACCCAGCACCCCTCCACCACCGAGGACAAGCCCTCGTCGAATCGCGGGCATGGGGCTAATCCGTCACATCCCCTGCGACGGCGAGCCGGGCCCCTCGAGGCCGCACCGCGTCGAGCAACTCGGCGAGGGCATCGCGCAGCGACTGCACGAGTACGTCGAGATCCGCAAGTGCGTCGCGATCTGCATTGAGCCCCAGGAACACCCGGCCATCGTATGACGTCAACCCGATGCTGAGCGCATGCCGCTGGGTTAACGGGATGATCGGGTAGGCCGCCAGCATGCGGGCGCCGCCAGCGAAGAGCGGTGTCTGCGGACCGGGCACGTTGGTGATCGACAGGCTGTAGGCGCGCTGCGAGAGGGATGCGCCTACGCGTGCTCCAAGCGTGTGCAGCGTGGGAGGTGCGAAGCCTACGAGCGCGGCCATCGCCTGCGCTCCCACCGGTCGCGCCGTCTCTTCGAACCTTGCTGTGTCGAAGCCGATCCGCTGAAGGCGGATGACCGGATCGGGCTCGCCCACGGGAAGGTCAAGGAGGAATGCCTCCACGAGACTTGCCGCCTCCCGGTCGTCGCCGACCTTCACACTCATGGGCACCAGGGCCCGCACCACCGTCTCGTGAGTCACCGGTTCTGCCCGCGCAAGCAGCCACGCACGCAGGCCGCCCGCGATGACCGCGAGAGCAACGTCGTTGATCGTGCCGCCGCGCAGTCGCCGGACTTCCTTGAGGTCATCCAGGCGCAGATCCAAGGTGGCGAACCGCCGCTGCTGGCCGACCTCGACGGTCAAAGCGGTCTCTTCTTTGCCGCGTACAGCCGACATGACCGTCACCGCCACGTCTCCGAGTGCCTGGCGCGCCGTGCCCACACCGCCGCGAACGACACCGAGAAGTGACGTCGGGTGCGTGACCGCATCGCCCACTGCTCCGGCCACGAGTTCGACATTGGTCGGCCCGGGCGCGGGCCGCCACGTGGTGGCCGGGGCTGCCCTCACTTCGGCCGTCTCCTCGAGGATGACCTCACCTATGTCTACGGCCGTCACTCCGTCGACCATCGCCTGGTGGGTCTTGGTCAAGAGGGCGAAGCGATTCCCTTCGATTCCCTCGACGAGGTAGACCTCCCACAGGGGATGGCGCCGGTCGAGCGGGCGGCTGACGATGCGTGCCACCAGGTCGTTGAGTTGACGCAGGCTCCCTGGGGCCGGCAAGGCGGAGCGGCGTACGTGGTAGCTGACGTCGAAACGTTGATCGTCGACCCAGACTGGGTTGGCTAGGCGCCCCGGCACCTCGCGCAGGCGCTGGCGGTAGCGCGGCACGTAGGCGATGCGATCGCGGATGAGCTTGACCAGGCGCTCGTGGTCGATCGTGCCCGCCTCGTCCTGGAAGAGGGTGAGACTGCCGACGTGCATGGGCGTCGTCGGTCCCTCGAGATAGAGAAACGACGAGTCGAGCGCGGAGAGGCGGTCGGCCACGGTGTCATCGTGCCACGGCACCGGCCTTGAAGACGGGTAAGGCGCCTCCGGTCAGGTCAGATCCATGTCGAAGATCGCCTCGAGCTCACGCAGGGTGTCGTCGTAATTGTCGTGACGTACCCCGATGAAGCCGAGCCCCGCAGCGGCCTCGATGTTGTGCGCCAGGTCGTCGACGAAGACGCACTCATGGGCGGGCAGGTCGAGTTGGTCGAGTGTCAGCGCGAAGATTCCAGGCTCGGGCTTGCGCATGCCCACCTCGCCACTGATGACCACGACGTCGAACATGCCATCCCATAGGTCGCGCGGGTAGAAGTCGCCCCAGGAATTCGACAGCAGCGCCGTGCGAATCCCCTGCTGTCGGGCACGCCGCACAAGGGCATTCATGTCATGCGCGTGCTCGAACTCCTCGAACATGCTCTTGAGGAGCTCATGGGCATCGTGATGGGCACCCGTCTGGCGAGTGAGCTCGGTGGCGAGGATCTCCTCGAAATGCGGCACCTCGATCTCACCGCGCTCCAGCGCGTGGATGGGATTGACCATGGCCTCGAGTTCGCCGTCGGGGCCGAGCCACTGGCTAATGACCCGCCCGTAGGCCTTTAAGTCGACACCATGTCGATCAGCCCAGCGGCCAACGGAACCACGGATATCGGACGTGAGCACGCCGCCCCAGTCGACGACAAGACCGCGCGGCATGCCCCGATCCTACGGACGTGTCATGAACTCGACGAGACCACCGCCAGTCCGCGCGCGAACTCGGCGAGAACACTGCGTGCTGGGGACCGCTGGGCGCACTCAGCCAGCGTCCTGCCCTGGCGCAGGCACGTGTCGAGAGCATCACGATCGTCGGGAACGTAGACCGCATCGTGCACTCCCGCGTGTCGCGCCAGTGTCTCGCTTAGCTGGCCACGCGCGTCGCGACCGAGAGGACCAGGTCGCAGCCGGTTGACGACGACGACGATGGGCCGGCCATCCGCGACTCGTCGTACGTCGGGGAGAGCGGCGATGAAGCGCTCCATGCCGACGGGGTCGGCCGAGGCCACGGCCACGATGACATCGGCCGCCGCGAGCGCCGAGAGGGTTGCTGCGTTGCGACGCGGCGTTCGCGTGTCTGCGAGGTAGTCCTCATCCGATTCGATGGAGAAGCCGGCATCGACGACGCAGACGCCCGGCGTGCTGCGGCATGCCTCCCAGAGCCGCGACAATGACGCGGGCCGCAGTTCCGCCCAGCGATCCGCACGCGGAATGCCGGTGACGACACGGAATGCCGGCGTGATCGTGCGCGCGGCCGTAGCGAGACCCGCCACATCGAGAGTCCCGGCATCGGCCTGCCGGCAGGCGGCGACGATCCCGCAGGCGTCGTCGAGCAGGCCGAGGTGCGTCGCCACAGCACCGCCGTATGTGTCGCCATCGACGAGCAACGTCGGGGTGCCCGCTCGTGCCAACTCATCAGCGAGAGCGACCGCGACCGTCGTGCGCCCCGGCGCACCCGCGGGACCCCAGACGGCGATGAGCGTGCCCGTGGCGGCGTCGACGATGTCCTCGAGTGGCTCGGGAGGCGTGATGCCGACGGCTTCGGGGTCGTCGAGCGCGTGCGCGAGTGAAACCACCGCGGCGTCGACATCGTCCATGGCCAAGGTCACGACCGGCACGTCGAGATCGCGAAGGTGCCGGCGCCCGGCTTCGTCGCCCGCGGCCGCTACTCCGAGCACCCGCACGCTCTCCGCTCCCAGGCGGGCCACCGTCTCGCGCGCGAGGCGCGGCAGTCCCGGACCGATGACGGCCACGCGCGCGCGTCCGCTGGCGGCCGCCCCGAGCAGGTCGACGGCGTCGACGCAGCGACGCACGACCGTGACGGGTGCACCCGGCCGCGTCAGAGCGGTGACGAGTTCGGGCTCGCCGGCCAGGCCGGGGGCTCCCAGCAGGATGGGCAGCGCGCTCACGGCGTCACCGTCGCGGAATCCGACACGGGCACGCGGACCAGATCGATGGCTCCCGTCCGCACGGCGTCCAACAACTCGCCCGCCGCATCCGGCGCGACCTCGAGGACGACGCCGTACTCCCCGCCGAATCCCATCGCCTCGGGCGCGACCGAGGAGACCAGGGCACCGGGCAGCACCAGCCGCGGCGGCGTGGGGGCAGCCAGATCGTCAGAACTGGTCGCCCACACATCGACGCGCTCACCGGCCAGCAGGTCCGTCGGGGCATGCAGGGGCTCGACGGGCACGGTTACCCATCGCACATCAGGAACGAGCGCGTCGACGGCGGCCGGCACGAGTTCGCTTGCCTGCAGGTCACGCGTGAGTCGATCAGCGGGCAGACCCGTCGCTGGCGCATAGGCGGCCGCCGCCGAGGCGGGGACGCTGACGGCGGTCACGTCGTCCGCGCTGAGCACCGTGCCTGCGGCGACATCGCGATCGACCTGCCACACCGGCACCGTGTCATCGCCTGATGCCATCAGTCGCGCACCCACGATGGCTGAGATGATGACGATGAGGATGCCGCCGATGACGCGCCCATCGCGCCACCACGGGCGGCCAGCGCGTGCGGCCGGCGGCGAGGCGGGCGGGGTCGAGGATTCGGACCTCGGTGAGCGCGAGAGCAGAGTGAGAGACATGGTTCCTCCTGGGTGGGATACCAGGATCGGCGCGAGCGATCCGGGATTGCCATGCGAGGCACAGTGTGCGCACGCGGCGTGCACGTTGTCACCGCGCTATCCACAGCCCCCGCGCACGACCTGCGATCGGTGCTATTGGCGTGCCACCATGCCCGCGTGCCCCGTTTCCTCACGCTCGCGGATGTCGCCGAGGTGCTCAGCGTCTCCAGCGCCCAGGCCTACGCCCTCGTGCGCACGGGCGATCTGCGTGCCATCAAGGTGGGCGGGCGCGGGCAGTGGCGCATCGAGGAGACCGAGCTCGAGGCCTACATCCAACGGCTCTACGCCGAGACGGCGGTCTTCGTGCAGGAGCACCCCTTCGATCACGACAGGGGTGGCGTGGCTGCCCCGATGGCCGTCGTCGACGAGCTCAGGGACGACGTCGTAGCGCGCTGATCGCCGCGAAGGGCACCACCACGGTGCGCCGCACTTCACCACCCAAGCGAGGCCTTCCCGGATCGTGCTCGGCGAGGTCAAGGTGGTCCGAGCCCACCCGATCGATGGTTCCGTCGACGGGCGCGCTCCCCCGGCGGTAGACGCGCACGACGCTGCGCTCGCGCGACCAGGCGCGCACGATGGACGCGACGCCGAGGCGCCCCCCGCCCCCGGGCGCCTAGCGCGCGGACTCACGGAAGCCGATCACCCCCCTGATCCCAGCGATCGCAATCGCCCAGGCTCCGTCCGACGCCTCGATGACCACGACATCGCGACCGACGTCGGAGACGGTGCCGCTCACGGGCCCGTGGTCGACGACGTCGACCACGATGGCGTGGGCCGTGCGCAGCCGATCGAGCAACGGGATCTCCGCGCGCTCGGCGCGCGCAAGGTCCTCTGCCGCCGAGTCGTCGTATGCCGCATCCATCGCATCGGCCTGATCCTGCAGGCCAGCGAGCAGCGCATCGACGTCGGTGAGGGAGCGCTCATCCCCCGTGCGCGGTTCTTCCACAGGCGAAGCGTAGGCGGTTGACTCCCGCTCGCGCGCCCCTTGGAATGCAAAGCCACGACACGCAAATGCACGCAAACGCCAGCATCCGCAGGCATTGCACGAGGAGGCCCCATGTCCCGCACGTCCCAGGCCGTCATGGAGACG
>JBJTIQ010000071.1:0-7488 GCA_046095085.1 Actinomycetota bacterium
CCGCGAGCACCTCGCTCGCGTGCACACCACGCGGGCCGTCGCGCAGGCTGCGGGCGTCTAGTACGTCGACTGGGGGGGGCCGGTCCTTCGGGACCGGCCCCCCACTCGTTCGTTGAGTGGCGGGTTGTGCTGCGCGACCGCCCGCTTGGTGAGCACGCGAGCGAGGTGCTCGCGGAACTCCGCCGTGGCGTGCAGGTCGCTCGTCGGACGCGTGCCGTCAGCCGCGCTCGACGAGGCCGCGGCAATGGCATCAGCCGATGCCGACGCCCCGGCCAGCGCCGACTCCACGGAACTCGCCCGGATCGGGGAAGGTCCCATATTGGTGAGCGCGACGCGCGCCTCGGTGATGGTGCCGTTCTGACGCTTCACGGCAGCTGCGACACCGACCGTCGCCCAGGCCTGGGCGGTGCGGTTGAACTTCTCGTAGTGGTAGCCCCAGCCATCGCCCATCTTGGGCACCTTGATGGCCACGAGGACCTCGTCGGGCTCCAGAGCGCTGGTGAAGTAATCCACGAAGAAGTCCTTCGCGGCGATCTCGCGACGGCCCTTCGGGCCCTGCGCCACCATCACGCATTCGAGCGCCAGCGCTGCCGTCGGCAGGTCGCCTGCCGGATCAGCGTGAGCCAGCGAGCCACCGAGGGTGCCGCGGTGCCGGATCTGCGGATCGGCCACCGTCGCCGCCGTCATGGCCAGCAGGCCCGCGTGCTGCTTCACGAGCGCGTTGTTCATGACCTCGTGATGCGTCGTGTTGGACCCGATGAGCAGGTGGTCACCGCCATCGGAGACGCCGTTCATCTCGGCGATGCCGCCGACGTCGACGAGCACCGACGGTGCGGCCATGCGCAGCCGGAGCACCGGCATGAGCGACTGGCCGCCGGAGATCACCTTGGCATCCTCGCCGCCGGCGACGAGCGCCTGCACGGCCTCGTCGACGGTGCTCGGCTTGGTGTAGTCGAAGGCAACGGGAATCACTGGGCACCTCCCTCTGCGGCCTGGATAGCCCGCCACACGTTTTCGGGCGTCGCGGGCATCTTGACGTCGGTCACGCCCATCGGGCGCAGCGCGTCGACGATGCCGTTGATGATCGCCGGAGTGGATGCGATCGCACCGGCCTCGCCGATGCCCTTGGTGCCCAGCGGGTTGGTCGTCGACGGGGTCTCCGTGCGATCGGTGATGAAGCTGGGCAGGTCGGCCGCGCTCGGGATGAGGTAGTCGGCCAGGCTGGCGGTAAGCAGGTTGCCATCCGAGTCGTACTCCACACCCTCGTAGAGCGCCTGCGCGATGCCGCAGGCGAGACCGCCGTGCACCTGGCCCTCGACGATGAGCGGGTTGACTTGGACGCCGCAGTCATCGACCGCGACGTACTTGCGGATCGTGACCTTGCCGGTCTCCGTGTCGACCTCCATGGCGGCAAGGTGCGTGCCGTGCGGGTAGGAGAAGTCGTTGGGATCGACCGTGGCCTCGGCCTGCAGTGTCGGCTCGACTCCGTCGGGCAGGTTGTGCGCGGTGAACGCCTCGAAGGCGACGGCCGCGAGCGGCTGTGCCTTGGCCGGGTCGCCCTTGACGCGGAACTCGCCCTGGATGAAGTCGAGGTCGTCAGGCGAGCACTCGAGCTGATGCGCCGCGATGATGCGCGCCTTCTCGACCAGTCGCTCCGCGGCCTTCTTGATGGCCTGTCCGCCGACGGCCAGCGAGCGCGAGCCGTAGGTGTCCATGCCGTAGGGCGCGCGACCGGTGTCGCCATGCACGACCTCGATGTCATCGACGGGTACGCCGAGGATGCTCGAGGCGATCTGGCTCCACGCCGTCTCATGCCCCTGGCCATGCGGCGAAGTGCCGGTGATGAGCTCGATCTTGCCCGTGGGCAGGGCGCGGATCGTGCAGTGCTCCCAGCCACCCGCGACGTACTTCAGGGCGCCCAGCGTGCGCGACGGCGCAAGGCCGCACATCTCGGTGAAGGTCGAGATGCCCAGGCCCAGCTGCACCGGGTCGTTGGACGCACGACGCTGCTCCTGCTCGGCGCGCAGCTCGTCGTATCCGAAGAGCTCGAGCGCGCGCTCAGTGGCCGCCTCGTAGTTGCCGCTGTCGTAGGCCAGGCCCGCGACCGTGGTGTAGGGGAACTCGGTGTTCTTGATCCAGTTCATCTCACGGAGCTTCAGCGGGTCCATGCCCAGCTCGGCCGCGAGCTCATCCATGATGCGCTCGATGGCGTAGGTCGCCTCCGGCCGGCCGGCGCCGCGGATGGCGTCGGTGGGCGTGGTGTTGGTGAAGACACCGGTGCAGAAGAACTCGTAGGCGTCCATCTTGTCGATGGCCGGGAACATGAACATGCCGAGGAGCGGGATGCCCGGGGTGATGATCTGCAGGTAGGCCCCCATGTTGGCCAGGAGGTCCACCTTCATCCCGATGAGCTTGCCGTCCTTGGTTGCGGCGATCTGGATGTCTTGGATCTGGTCGCGACCGTGGTGCGTCGACACCATGTCTTCGCTGCGGGTCTCGACCCACTTGACCGGACGCCCGAGGTGGCGTGCGATCTGGACGGCGAGCACCTCCTCGCGGTAGCACTGAAGCTTGCCGCCGAAGCCGCCACCGACGTCGGGGGCAACGATGCGCAGTGAGTTCTCGGGGAGTCCCGTGACGAGGGCCAGGAGAACCCGCAGCACGTGCGGGATCTGCGTGGCCGACCACACGGTCATCTCGTTGCTCATGCCCATGGGCGAGGCAACGACGGCACGCGGCTCCATGAAGCCGGCGATGATCCGCTGGTTGATAAAGCGGCGCTTGACGACGACGGCATCGTCTCCGGCCGCCTTGACTGCCGCCTCAAACGAACCGTCGCCGGTGGGCTTGAGCGGGAAGTCGTAGCAGCGGTTGGTGCCGAGGCTGCCGTCGGCCGCGTCGTGCACGGCGACCGAGCCCTGCTTGAGCGCGGCCTCCATGTCGATGACCGCGGGCAGCGGCTCGTAGTCGACCTCGATGGCGTCGAGGGCATCAGCGGCGGCGTACTTGGTGTTGGCGATCACGACGGCGACGCAGTCACCCACGTGGCGGACCTTGTCGACAGCCAGAGCGTGGAAGGGCGGCATCTGGATGTCGTCGGTGACGGGCCATACGCAGGGCACCGTGCCATTGAGCTCGCCGAGTTCCTTCGCGCTGAAGGCGGCCACGACGTGGGGGCGCTTGAGGGCGGGGGAGACGTCGATGTGGGCGATCTTGGCGTGGGCCATCGGGCTGCGCAGGACCGCCATGTGCAGGGTGCCGGGCAGCTGGATGTTGTCGGTCCAGTTGGTCTGGCCGTGGAGGAGTCGAGCGTCCTCCTTGCGGCGTAGCGGCCGCCCGATGGCGGACGCGGAGACGTCGATGGTCTCGGTCATTTCTTGCCCCCCATCATCTCGGCAGCGAATTGCACGGACTTCACGATGTTGTGGTAGCCGGTGCAGCGACACAGGTTGCCCTCGAGTCCCTCGCGGATCTCCTCCTCCGAGGGGCTGGGGTTTTCCTGCAAGAGGTCGACAGCCGACATCACCATGCCCGGAGTGCAGTAGCCGCACTGGAGGCCGTGGCACTCCTTGAACGCCTGCTGCACGGGATGCCACTTGCCGTCGCCCTCGGCCAGGCCCTGAACGGTGAGGACGGTTGCGCCGTCAGCCTGGACAGCGAGAACGCTGCAGGACTTGACGCTGCGACCGTTGAGCAGCACCGTGCAGGCGCCGCAGTTGGAGGTATCGCAGCCCACGACCGTGCCGACGCGTCCGATGTCTTCGCGGAGGAAGTGGACGAGAAGGCTGCGGGGCTCGACCTCGGCTTCGTACAGCGCACCGTCGACGGTGACGCTGATGGGAACATGGGTCATGGCTCTCCCGGGGAACTCCCGGCGCCCAAGGCGCCGACCCACCCGTCGGCAGGTACGCCTGACGCTAGGGGAGGCTTGGGATTCCCGCAGGCGAAAGGGAGAGTTGCCCGGCCTCCCGGGTCTAGGTTGGTCCCCGAGGGCCGCCGAGGGCCGGCGGCCCGTGACCTGGAGGTCCGATGTCGACCACTCCTCCTCCCCCGCCGGCCATGCCAGCCTCCGGCGGAGGCAACACCAGCGAGAACTCAAACGGCACGGTGGCTCTCGTCTGCGGGATTCTCAGTTTCTTCGTCTGCCCGATCATCCTGTCGATCGTGGCGATCATCTACGGCAAGAAGGGCATGGCATCCGCCGCCGCTGGCCGTGCTGACAACGGTGGTCAGGCGAAGGCCGGCTACATCATGGGCATCATCAGCATCATCCTGTTCGTTGTCCTGGTGATCCTCTACGCCATCCTGGGCGCAGCCTTGCTCTCTAATTCCGGCAGCATGAGCTGACGCTCCTCGCACTGAATGTGAAGGACCGGCGCTGATGCGCCGGTCCTTCACATTGCACGGGTCTACCCTGATCTCGTGGAGCAGCCCGGCGACGTCTCAGCAGCGACGTCGGAGGCCAGGGCCTCGTGGCTGGGCGTGTGCGGATTCGTCCTCGCGGTGCTCGGGCTCGTCGGCATCCTTCCCGTCGTCGGCAGTGTGCTCGGTCTCGTGCTGGGTCGTGTGGCCCTGCGCCAGGCCGCGACGCGGCCCCTACGCGGGGGACGCGGGCTGGCTCTCGCCGCCTTCGTACTCGGCCTCGCGACGCTAGTGGTCATCACGGTGGTCGCTGCGACCTACGCCCTCGTCCTTGCCTTCGGCCCGTCGTGACTACGCTCGGCGTATGACAGAGGCGCCTCGCCCCGTCCTGGTCGTGGACTTCGGGGCGCAATACGCGCAACTCATTGCGCGGAGAGTCCGCGAGGCCAACGTCTACTCCGAAATCGTCCCCCACACGGCCTCCGTGGCGCAGATGCTGGCTCGAGATCCGGTCGCCATCGTCCTGTCCGGCGGACCCTCGAGCGTGTATGCGGACGGTGCGCCGCACGTCGACCCGGGGCTCTTCTCTGCGGGCGTGCCGGTATTCGGTATCTGCTACGGGTTCCAGGCCATGGCGCAGGCCCTCGGCGGCACGGTCGAGCGCACTGGTCTCAGCGAATTCGGGGGCACGCCCCTGACCGTCGTCGACAGCGACGCCCGACTGTTTGAAGGACTCCCCCGCGAGCAATCAGTGTGGATGTCTCATGGCGACAGCGTCACCGTGGCTCCCGATGGGTTCGTCGTCACCGCGCGCTCGGCGGGCGCACCCGTGGCCGCCTTCGAGGACCCAGCCCGGCGCCTGGCCGGGGTGCAGTTCCATCCGGAGGTCATCCATTCGGAGCACGGCCAGCGAATCCTTGAGCGCTTCCTGCACGACATTGCCGATTGCGCACCCTCCTGGACGACGTCCGGGGTGATCGACGAGCAGATCTTCGCGATCAAGGACCAGGTGGGCGACGGCCTTGTCATCTGCGGACTGTCGGGAGGGGTCGACTCCGCGGTGGCGGCAGCACTGGTGCAGCGTGCCGTTGGCGATCAATTGACCTGCGTCTTCGTCGATCACGGTCTACTGCGAGCCGGTGAGGCGGAGCAGGTCGAGCGCGACTTTGTCGCGGCGACCGGGGTGAGACTGGTCGTTGTGGATGCGCAGTAGCGTTTCCTCACCGCACTGGCCGGCGTGGAAGACCCAGAGCAGAAACGCAAGATCATTGGCCGTGAATTCATCAGGGTGTTCGAGGATGCTGCGAGAGGCGTCGTGGCGGAGGCGGGCCAGCACGGGCAGTCGATTGACTTCCTCGTGCAGGGCACGCTCTACCCCGACGTCGTCGAGTCCGGCGGCGGCACCGGCACCGCCAATATCAAGAGCCATCACAACGTCGGCGGACTCCCTGACGACCTCGCCTTCACGCTGGTCGAGCCATTGCGCACGCTTTTCAAGGACGAGGTTCGACAGGTTGGCCTGGAGTTGGGCCTCCCGCCCGAGATCGTGTGGCGACATCCCTTCCCCGGGCCCGGTCTCGCCATCCGCATCGTGGGCGCGGTCGATGCCGATCGCCTGCGTATCCTCCGAGCTGCCGACGAGATCGCCCGTGAGGAACTGACCGCGGCTGGCCTCGATCGAGACGTGTGGCAGTTCCCCGTTGTGCTGCTGGCCGACGTGCGCTCGGTGGGCGTGCAGGGAGACGGACGCACCTACGGGCATCCGATTGTGCTGCGCCCGGTGTCGAGCGAAGACGCGATGACCGCAGACTGGTCGCGGCTGCCCTATGACCTCATCGCACGCATCTCGACCCGGATCACCAATGAGGTGCGGGATGTCAACCGGGTGGTGCTGGATGTGACGAGCAAACCCCCCGGCACCATCGAGTGGGAGTAGCGCTCCTCGTTTCTCCCACAACGTGGGAGAAACGGTTGAAACGGGGCCCACACCAGGTCGCTTTCGACTGTTTCTCCCACGTTGTGGGACAAACGGAGGGAGGCAGTTGGGGGTCTGGCTAGTTCCAGAAGACGGCGATGACGACGTTGACGAGGGTGAGCGCGCCGATCGCACCCCAGAGCGCCACCTGAGGGGGCGTACGCCGACGGCCGATGAAGGCGAGGATCGTGATGACCACGACCACCCCGAGCTTCACCGAGAGCTTGGTGACGTTGGCCGTCTCGTCGGGTAGGAGCCCCGCCTCGAGAATGCCCATCATGAGCACGCCGGTGACCAGCTGGACTAGGGCGCCGTGGAGCATGGCGGGGTTGACGCCCTTGTCGGGTGTCCTCATCTGCACGAGGAAGCCGCCGAGGAGGCTGGCGAGGCCGATGAAGTGCAGGACGAGCAGAGCGTTGTAGGCGAATTCCACGTCGTCAGACTATCCGGCGACTCAGGGGATGGACACGACCTTGAACGCCTCGGCGAGGCGACCGTCGGGCAGTCCTGCTGCCTGAGCCGCTGACGTCATCCACTGCGTGATCCTCTCCTCGAGGTCATCCATGTGTGCCGTCTGGCTGTCGTGCTCTCGTAGAGCGGCAACCTTGAGCGGGAACTGATCGGTGATATCGACAGCACGGTCAGGATCGGGTGCGGCCATGACCCATACGTCGTGCACCGTCCAGGCCTCGAGGCCCTCGTCGTTGAGCAAGGACGGGTGAGCGAAGGGATTGCGCGCATCGGGATAGATGGCGAAGATTGTCGCTTCGCCCGCGGCCATGTGATCGGGATGAGACGCGGGGATGCGGGCCCAATTGCGTTCGGGGGACTGAATGAGCATGCGCTCGGGACGCACCTGACGGATCACCCGACTGATGTCTCGTCTTAGCCCGTGCGACACCTCGAGTTCGCCGTCCCGATACCCCAGGAAGCGAACATCGGACACGCCCAGGGCAGCGGCCGCGGCCACCTGCTCGGCCCGGCGAATGCGCGGGATCTCGGACCTGGCTACGGCGGGGTCGAAGCCACCCGCGTCACCGTCGGTGATGATGCAGTAGGTGACGTGGGTGCCCCCCTGCACCCACTGGGCCACGGTGCCCGCGGCGCCGAAATCGACGTCGTCGGGGTGGGCCGTGACCACCAGGGCCCGC
>JBJTIQ010000072.1:0-3375 GCA_046095085.1 Actinomycetota bacterium
TTGGCGATGGCCTCGATCTCGGTGAGGGCCCCATCCATCAACTCGCGCAGCGGGAGGTAGTCCTCCGCGGTGCGGCGTTCGGTGACCTCGTAGACCTCGGCCTGCGCGCGATCCACGACATCATCGACATCGCCCTCGCCGGTGTAGCCCAACTGCACGATGCGTGTGCCTGCCTCGACGAGTCGCCGCAGGATCGCGCGCTCCTTGACGATGCGCGCGTAGTAACCCGCGTTGGCGGCAGTGGGCACCAGCGAGACAAGCGTGTGGAGGTATGACGCTCCACCGACCCGAGCGAGCTCGCCGGTGCGAGTGAGCTCGGCGGCAACCGTGACGGCATCGGCAGGGTCGCCGCGGCCGTAGATCTCGATGACAGCGTCGTAGATGGTGGCGTGCGCGGGACGGTAGAAGTCGCCCACCCGCAGGTCTTCGACGACATCGGCGATGGCATCTTTGCTCAGCATCATGGCGCCGAGGACGGATTGCTCAGCGGCAACGTCTTGCGGTGGCATGCGATCGGAGGGAGGACCCTCGTCGTAGGGGACGGGGAGCTCGGAGACGCTCACGCCACCTCCTGTCTTGGGCTCACCCGTCGTGGATACCAGGGGGGTCCGACAGAGCCTGGGACCTGGCTCTGCCGCGACCTCCGCCGAGGAACCTAGGGGCCTCGAGTGCCACTGTCGACGATCCCTGTGGATGGACCTGTGGATGACCGGGGGGAAACCCCCTGCGGCACGTTCACAGCCTGGGGACAGGTTGGGGAGAGGCCAAGAATCTTTCGTCACAAGTCGGCTCTGACGTGGGGAAACACTGTCCCCGGGCTGGGGATAGAAAGTTCTTGGCGCCCCCGGATACCGTCGCGGCGTGGCCACCCTCGATCGGCAGATCCTGCGCCTGGCTCTGCCCGCCTTCGGCGCCCTCGTCGCCCAGCCCGTCTTCCTCCTCATCGACGCGGCTGTGGTCGGCACCCTCGGCACGGATGCCCTCGCGGGGCTGGGCGCTGCTACCACGATCTTCGCCACGGTGGTCGGCCTGTGCATCTTCCTGGCCTACGCCACCACCGCGTCGGTTGCCCGCCTCTTCGGTGCCGGCGACCGCTCAGCAGCGCTCTCCCAAGGCATCGATGGCATCGCCCTCGGCATCGCGCTGGGGATCCCACTCGGCATCGTGGTGGCCCTTCTGGCGGAGCCGCTCGTGCTCGCACTGGGTACCTCGGGTGACGTCGCTCCCTACGCGGTGACGTACTTGCGCATCGTCGCCGTGTCCTTTCCCGCGGGTCTCGGCGTACTCGCGGCCGTGGGTGTCCTGCGTGGCCTTCAAGACACGCGCACCACGCTCCTCGTCTCACTCCTGCAGGTGGTCGCCAACCTTGCCCTCTGCCTGCTCCTGGTGTTGGTCCTTGACCTTGGGATTGCGGGGAGTGCCATCGCGACAGCCGCGGCCGAGGTCCTCGGTCTCGCGGTGTACGCCGCCGTCCTTTGGCGGCGCGCCCAACGAGAGCGCGTCGGCGTCCGGCCCAGCAGCACCGGGATCCTGCGTTCCGCGCGAGACGGGGTGCCGCTCTTCGTCCGCACGCTCGCCCTGCGAGCGATCTTCGTCATCGCCGCCGCCGTGGCCGCACGTCTAGGCGACGAGCAACTCGCGGCCTACCACGTCACCGTCACGCTCTTCTTTGCCCTTGCTCTCGCCCTGGACGCCCTCGCCATCGCCGGACAGGCCCTGCTCGGTAAGACACTGGGCGAGTCCGACGTCGCGGGGTCACGCGTCATCACACGTCGACTCGTCTGGTGGTCGCTGTGGCTCGGCATAATTCTGGGTGTCGGCATCGTGGGAATGCGGCTGTTCTTCCCCGATTGGTTCAGCGATGACCCCGCGGTCATTGCGCTGATCTCGTCGGCACTCCTGGTCGTCGCGCTGATCCAGCCACTGGCCGGGGTCGTCTTTGCCTTGGACGGCGTGCTCATCGGTGCGGGTGACACGCGCTGGCTCGCGTGGGCACAGATCGCCGTACTCGTCGCGTTTGTGCCCGCCGCGTGGTGTGTGCTCAACCTCAGTCTCGATGTCACCGCTCTCTGGTGGGCGCTCGGCTGGTCGCTGCTCGCGCGCGCGATCGTGCTTGGCTGGCGTGCGCGGGGCAGCGCCTGGCTAGTGCCCGGCGCCGTGCGCTAAGCGAGCGCCGATGAAGCGGCCCAGGGAGTGCATCAGGTCCACCGGATTCGGTGACGGTTCCACGTCGACCGGCCACGTCGCCATCGCCGCGTAGGCAAAGGATCGCTCACCGCTCCAGGCAACCCCGATGTCCGCGCGGACGTCGTCGTCGAAACCCGTCTTGCTCCACACCGTGGGGTCGTCCGATAGGTGCGCCAGGGGGTCGAGTTGCAAGGGTGCGGCCACAAGCGAGAGATCAACCCCGACTCGGAGCCAAGGCTCCACCATCAATGCCGCGCTTGAACTGATCCCGCCAACGGGCGCTCCGGCTGCGCCGGCATGGATGCGGCGTGCGACCTCGGCCAGCTCGCGCGCGGTGCCCTCCGACAGCGTCGGAGGGTGCTCCGGTCGACGGTCATCACGGACGTAGTCGTGAAGTTCGCTGCGCTCACAGCCCAGGGCTCGGGCACGCATGCGCACGGCATCGATGCCGATGAGGTCGAGCAGCGTGTTGGTCGCCCAGTTATCGCTTACAGCACCGATCAGTTGGCACACATCGGCGACGGGCAATTGCTGCTGCCACAGGTGCTGCCACAGCCCCGAGTCCGCCACCTGCAGCCCGGGTTCCCGCGTGAGCAGTCGACCCGGATCGAGCTGGCCAGACACAATGAGTTCGGCAGCCTCGCACAGAAGAAAGACCTTGCCCACGCTGGCGGTCGACTGCACGCGGTCGGCATCGCACTCATCAACGACGGCACCAGCCGCATCGAGGATGCAGTAGGACCAGGCCACGGACACGGGCGAAGTCTAGGGTCGTCACCTCGACCGGCTGGTGGCACAATTCCCGCGTGCCCACTGCAGCCGTGATCGCCAATCCCAAGGTCGGCGCCGAACTCGGCCACCTGGGCCCGTGGCTGGCGGCCAACGACTTCACCGTCACCCGACTCGTTCGTGACGAGATCCTGCCCGTGACCGCGGCCGACGATGCTGATCTGGTCATCATCCTCGGCTCCGTGTGGACCATGACTCGCACCATGGATGCGCCCACGGATCCACCCCACGCGGCGGCCGCGATCGCCGCAGAGGTCGCACTCGCGCAGCATCGTGTCGCGCAAGACCGCCCACTGCTGGGCCTGTGCTTTGGCGGTCAGCTTCTTTCGAAGGCGCTCGGCGGCGAGGTGACCCAGCAGGACCGCACCGTGATCGCATGGGAGACGCCCGACACCGACA
>JBJTIQ010000073.1:0-4920 GCA_046095085.1 Actinomycetota bacterium
CACTCCACCTGACCGCATCACTCTCGCCAACGTTCAGCCCAACGACGGCATCCAGCCCATCGTCGACTTCATCAAGTCGGCGCGTTCGTCCATCGACATCTCCATCTACCGAATCGACTCCGACTTCGAGCCTCTCGTCGGCGCGCTGGCCGAGGCAGCGGCGAACGGGATTCCGGTGCGCGTCTCCATCTCGCGCCAGCTGGTGGGCGAGCCCAATCCGCCGCAGGGCAACTCGCAGCAGATCGTCGTGCAGCAGCAGTTGCAGGCAAGGGGCATCCAGGTCGAGCTCAGCCGGCCGGAGTTCCACTACGGCCACGAGAAGTGCATCATCATCGACGCCGGCACCCCGGAAGCCAAGGCGATGATCGCCGACTGGAACCTCCAGGCCTCCTACTTCGGTCCCAATCAATACGGCCCCGTCGGCGCACGTGGCATGGCGGTGCTCAACACCGATCCCCAGGATGTCGCCACCATCGGCGCCTACTTCAACGCCAACTGGCCGCCGTATGCGCCGTACCCGGTCTCGACCCGAGCATCCCTGGTGTGGAGTCCCAGTGGCATCGAATACTCGCCCGTGGGCAACTCCGTCGCCGTGCTGACCCAATTTGTCCAGGGCGCCAAGACGAGCCTCGACATCTACGCCGAATACATCCAGGACGACGCCTTCCTCGTGCCGATGATCGTCGACAGGGCCAAGGCGGGTGTTGCCGTGCGCATCGTGGCGAATTCCAGCGGCCAGTCGGCCTCGATGGTGCAGCAGCTTCGGGCCGCGGGGATCCAGATCAGATTCGACCCCATCTACGACGGCAACACCTCGGATCCGATGTTCGTGCATAGCAAGACCATGTTCGCCGACGTCGGAACCCCCGACGAGGTGGCGTTCTTCGGGTCGCAGAACACCTTCATCAACGAGTCTCCCGAGGCGATCCTCGAACTCGGCGCGCTCGTGCGCAGCCCCGAGGTCATCCAGCAGGCGCACTCGTACTTTGCGACCGATTGGTCCACGGCCACCGAGTCTCAGGCCTCGCCGAGTCCGGGAAGCGGCTGACGTGCGCGGCAGGCTCATTGCGCTCTTCGCATCGGCCCTGGTGCTCGTGGCCTGCTCGAGCACGCCGGCATCCCCGCCCCCTCCCCTCCAGGTCGATCGCAACGGCCTGATCACCCTCGAGTCCATCCAGCCCGACGACGGAGTGGGCGCCGTGGTCGAGATCATCAACTCGGCGCAAAAGTCGATCGACATCGCCGTCTACCAGATGGATCCGGCGTACGACCCCATCGTCGGTGCTCTTCTTGCCGCGCAGGACCGCGGCGTTGCGGTGCGGATCCTTCTCTCCGGGACCATCTATCCACCCACGTCACCCAATGACAATCCGCAGCAGGCACAGCAACTGCGCGACATGGGGCTGGATGCCCAACTGAGTCGGCCCGAGTTCAGCTTCTCGCACTGGAAGGTCCTGATCATCGACGCCGGCACCCCAGACGCGCGCGCACTGATCTGCGACTTCAACCTCGAGGCGGGCTACTTCGGCATCGACCCGAACTACCCGACCGAGGGAGTCACCCGCGGCATGGCCGTGCTCAACTCCGATCCGGCCGATGTCGACATGATCGCCCGCACGTTCGACGCCGACTGGCCGCCCTACAAGCCGTGGCCCGCCAACGATCGGCCCAACCTCGTGTGGTCGCCCAGCGACTCGGTCTGTGACTCATCGAGTTGCACGAAGTCCTACCCGCTCGAGCCGACCGGCAACTCACGCGACGTCATGCTGTCGCTCTTCGGCAATGCGAAGGACTCCATCGACATCTACGTGCAGGCCCTCGCCGACCCCTCAGAGTTGCTCGACCCGCTTCTCGACGCCCTCAACCGCGGCGTGAAGGTCCGCATCGTCGGCAACGAGGGTGGCATCAACCAGGACTCCCTCAACCGTCTCAAGGAGGCGGGGGCGCAGATCGTGCAGAACCCCACCGATCCCAGCGGCGACGGCAAGGTCATGTACATCCACACCAAGACGATCGTCGTCGATGCCGGCAAACCCGACGCCATTGCCTACGTCGGCTCGGTGAACCCGTTCCTCGACGAGTCGCTGCAGACCGAGCGCGAACTCGGCGTGCTACTGACGGACCCCTCGTCGATCGGGCGCATTATGGTCGTCTACGAGCGCGACTTCGCGTCAGGTACGCCGGCGTGACGTCGACCCGTCGCCAGTTCCTGTCGTGGAGCGCGCTGACTGTCGGCGGCGCGGCAATGGCCGGATGCGGACTCACCGGTCAGGGCACGGCACCGTCTCCGGCCAGCACATCCGAGGCGACGAGCGCGGAGTCGCTCGCGGCTTTGGCTTACTGGACGGCGCAGCAGGGGGCGAACGGCGGCTCCTACGGCATCGGCGGGGCGCTCGTGGAGTCCGCGACGGGGCGCGTGCTCCAGACGATGCCCAACCGCGTCTTTCGCACCCTGCCGCAGGCGGTGCAGCCGACGGCGGGCCAGACCTTCGTGCACGACCCGACCGCTCACGGCGAGCGCCAACTCATGTCGTGGTACCTCGCCAACCGCGAGAGGCTGGGCCTTCCGGAGCCGTCCGCGCTCACCGTCGTGACGTCGGTGGATCCGTGCCTGATGTGCGCCAACTCGATCATGACCGCCGGCGTCAACGTCGGCGTTGTCGCTCCCGACAACTACTCGGGGGTCAACTACGACCTCAGCGGCCAGTTCGCCGACCTTCCGGAGCCGCTGCGGACAGCAGCGACGGCGACATTTGGCTACTACGCGGTCGAGGGGGGTCGGGCCTACCAAGGAAGCCCCTCGGTCGCCTACTCCGACCAACCCATCTCCAACAGCACCTACCAGGGCTGCATCGATCTGTATTCATCGTCGGCAGACACGGTACGAGCGGCACGGGGTACTGACGCCACGGCGCCGTCCGCACTCACGGATCCCGCGACCAACCCGGCGGCGATCGACCTGGTCCGCGCCTTCCAGGTCGTCTACCCGGGCGCGTTCGAGGTGAAGGTCAAGGACACCCGCGCACCCGACCGACGCGTGGTCGACGCTCTCGCGACCCTGGTGGATCAAACTCCCGGGGCGACTAACGCCGTGGGCTTCCTCGATCCCTTCGGCAATCTGCTTGTCGCGGCCGCCGACCAATCCGACGTTAACCCCCTCAGCACGGCGTTCGCCCTGTGCGCACGCGCGTACTCCGAGACCCGCTACGCACTCGTCGCTAACCCCGCGACCTTGCCCCTGGCCAAGCAGTCGCTCACCAACCCCAACTTCGGGACGTTCGTCTTCCTGCGCGCGCCCGATCCCTACACGCCCGAGGGGATGTTCGACGTCGGTGCCTACGGCTCGACGATGGGCTCGTCGGCGACGCCACTGATCCCCAGTGCCTTCCAATACGTCGAACCGCCCCCTGGGGTGACAACCCGCCAGCTGCAGGACGTCATGCTCACGCTGCCCCCGCTGTACTCGCAGGGGATCAAGATCCAGCCTCAGCGCGTCGTGGTCTAACGCGTTTGGGCTTGGCCGCTCGCTGTCGGCGCTACTCTCAGCCCATGGCTACCTATACCTGCCCCAAGTGCACCATGTCGGTCAACACCACCTGCGGTCACTGCAACGCCGACCTCGTCGACGACGTCCTGGTCCTGGACTCCGGCGCCGAGGTGCGGATTGCCCAGTGCCCCGATGGCCACGGCAAGATCAAGTCACCGCTGTGCTGCGGCGCTGACATGAGCTGCGCCGTCTGACGCTGAGCCTTCGTGTCGAAGTCCCTGGGCTGGATCGTCAGCGCGATCCTGGCCGTGTGCCTGGTCGGCGTTGGCTGGTGGGCGTGGAGTCAACGCCCTGATTCGAGCGCCTCGGAGCCGAGCTGGCTCTTCAGCCTCGGTGCCCAGTCCGGCACGATGGCGGACAACGGCGACGGCACATACGCGCTCCTGCTGCAAGGGGCCGACTCCGAGGTTGTTGCGTTCACGGATCGACCGGTTCGTGACGCCGGTCTTGTCGATGCGCAAGCCCTGATCACCGAGTGGCCGACCCTGTTTGGCACCTCACCACCCAACGCAGTCCTCGTGGAGCACCGCGCGGCCGGAGATCCCAGCTCTCTTGTCCTGACTCTCGACAACGCGCGGGTCCAGGGCAGCGACGTGGCTTTCACCGCAAAGGTCCTCGAAGGTGCGGTGCCAGATCGCCTGGCCCCACTCGCTGATCGTCCCTACCCGTCGACGCCCACGAGCTTTGCGGGCGTCACACTCTTCGTCGACGGGACGCAACTCAGCCCCATCGAAGCGGGGATCCTCAAAGACGTGGGCTACCAGGAGACGTCGCCACCCGGGCCATAGGCCGTTGGGGAGAAGGGGCGCGCCCGAAGGGATTCGAAACCCTAACCTTCTGATCCGTAGTCAGATGCTCTATCCGTTGAGCTACGGGCGCCTTGCGGTGGGTGAGTCTAGCCAGCGCCCCCCGTGTGGACGCCCCCGCCCCGGTCGCTCAGCGAGCGTTCCGAGGCGACCTCCGTCAGACTGCGGACATGACCACAGACTCCCCACGGGCCCTGACCCGACGCGACGCGCTTCGCGGTGCCGCGGCGCTATGCGGCCTCAGCCTGCTGTCGCTGGGCATCTCCGAGGCCCAGGCCGCTGCGCCCGGCAACACCGGTGTGCTCCTGCCCGATGGCCGCGTCAAGATCACACCGAGCAGCATCCCTGCGCTGGCCAAGGTCGGTGGCGTCACCGCCATCCTTCCCGTCAAGGGCACACCTGCTGCCGTACGCCGTACCGGGACCAACACCTCCATCGCCGTGTCGCTGCGCTGCCCCCACGCCGGCGCGATAGCCACCCCGCAGGCGAGCGGCTTCACGTGCAATGCCCACGGCTCGCGCTTCAACACGACCGGCACGGTCACCAACGGACCCGCCACCTCCGGGC
>JBJTIQ010000074.1:0-6245 GCA_046095085.1 Actinomycetota bacterium
TGGCCGATCCGCCTGGAGAAGTGCGGTCGGTCCCTGTGGCTGTTCGCCGAGCACGAGGCCTACCACTCAGTGCGCGACTACGCCCTCGCACTCATGGCCGATGGTGTGTCCATGAGTTACCGCGATCGAGACTGTGGCGACTTCTTCCGGCAGCACTCCTAGCGCGCTCGCTCGGGCACAGCGATCCTCGGATTGCCGCAGTTCGTGGCGATCACCCGTAGGGCCGCCTCCTCTCGCGAGTCGACGTTGAGTCGCCAGCGGAATTTCACCCCGATCCACGAGGAGACATAGGTGCATCGGTAGCTCGTGCGGGTAGGCAGCCACTCGGATGGATCCTGGTCCCCCTTGGAGCGGTTGCTGGACGCTGTGACCGCGATCAGTGTCTTGGCGTAGCCGAGATCGTTGGCAAACTGCTCGCGAACCGCCGTCGACCAGGTGCGTGCGCCGGAGCCCCATGCCTCGGCCAGTGGCACGAGGTGATCGATGTCGAGTTCGGAGGGGTTGCGGACACTCACTCCGTCGAAGGCGGAAAACCAGCGCCCGGGTCCGACGGGGCAGGAGTCGCCGGTCTCCGGCCCGCTTCGGGCCTCGGCGATGAGCACGGCATCACGAACGTCGCAGTCGTCGCCCAGGTAGTCCCAATGGGGAAAGAGGTCGCGGTCGTAGCCGGAGTTCGCCTCCGGTGCGACCGTGAGCGTGCGCAGGAGGGAGAGGACGTCGCGCCTCTCCACGGCGGCCGATGCCGTTGGTGCGGCCAGGGTGAGGCTGACCGCCACCGCAGCGGCCGCGGCGTAGACGCTCCAGCCACGCATGTGTCCCCCAACGTCAGCGTGCGTCGAGGGTAACCCTTCTGGCAGGACCGAGGCGTTCCGCGCATACCTCCCGAGCGATCTCCGCGAAACTCTCGGCCGCCGCAGTGCGCAGCGGCTCGCGGGGCAGCGCCAGCACGATGGAGCGCGGTGCGATGGCGGGAGTGGTCGGCAGGATCACCACGTCGGGGTCGTTGGTCTGGATAGCGAGTTGCGGCATGATCGCCGCCCCGAGGCCACTGCGCACCATGGCCTGCATGGCGCCGTTGTCGTTGGTGCGGTAGACGTAGCGCGGCGCGATGCCGTGCTGACGCAAGCCATCGTCGATGTAGCTTTGCGCACTTCCGTGGTGCTCGCCGATGAATCCCATCTGCTCCACTTCGCGCAGTGTCACGCGATCGCTCTCGGTGTAGGGGGAGCGTCGAGGCAGGACCGCCAAGAAGGGGTCCGTGCCCAGATCAACAGTGTCGAGGAGAGGATCGTCGACCGGTCCGGCCAGGAAGGCGACATCAACCTCGCCGTCGTGAAGGTGCGCGAGCAACTCCTCGTTGGAGTCTTCCTCTACGGCGCGCATGAGCAGGTCGGGTGCCTTCATGCGCATGCGCCGGACGATCTGTGGCACAAGCTCGACCGACACGCTCTGGAAGGTGCCGATCACGAGTCGCCCGCCCGTGCCGGCGATGACGTCCTCGGCCTCTTGGCGTGCCTGGTCCAGTCGATCGAGCACCGCGCGCGCGTGACGCAAGATGGCGCGCCCGACGGGGGTGAGGGCCACAGGCTTTGGGCCGCCTGGGCGGTCGAAGACGGGGGCGCCCACAGCCGCCTCGAGCCCGGCGATCTGTTGGCTGACGGCGGCCTGGGAGTAGCCCAGGATGTCGGCGGCCCCCCGGAAGGTGCCCTCCTCGGCCACCGCCACCAGGGCCTCGAGGTGGCGCACGTCGTAGCGGATGGGGGAAAGGGGCATGGGCAAAGTATAAGCAATAACGATCGACACGATGAAATTTCATCGCTTTACGTGATGGTTGCCATCGACGTACCGTCAGGTCATCCGGACTTCCCCGGCGCATGAAGGAGCAGCAGCCATGACGACGACCCTCACCCGTGAGTCGCTCGAAGGCCTGGCCCACCGCGTCTGCGTGGCGGGCATCGAGGCCACCAGCCCCGAGACCCTCGAGGTCCTGGCCGAGACCGCCGAAGCCGTCGGGGTCTCCCCCGTGCTCGTCGAGGTCCTGGTCTACCCGGCCGAGCCGGTGGCCGCCCGCGAGCGAGCGTTCGCGCTCGTCGCCTGCGCCGTCTCCGGCGCGGTTCGCGAGCACCACACCCTCGCCGCCTGACACCCCTTCCTTCCGTCGAGTGTGCAGCGGTGCCGGCTCTCCATGGGGGGCGACTTGGCGCAGCTGCACACTCGGCGAGAAGAGTTTTGAGACCCTGAGGGAGTGACCCTCGACCCGGAGATTGCCGCGTGGGTCGAGGCATACCCGGCCCCGGCGGTCGATCCGCGCGAAGTCGACGCCGTGCGCGCTATCTATGCCGACTACATGGCGGATCGTGGCGGTCCCCAGCCCGTGCAGACCCACCCCGACGTGCGACTGGAGTCAGCACGCATCAACGGCATCGACGTCCTCATCTGGTCGCCACCGCAACCTCGTCGCGCCCCCGTGGTGATTGCCATGCATGGCGGCGCCTTCATCGTCGGACATCCCCTGGGCGCCGAGCGCATCGCGGTCCCCTTGGCGTCCCAGCACGGCATCATCACAGTGAGCGTGGCCTATCGCCTCTCACCGGAGCATCACGCTCCGGCGGCGCTCGACGACTGCATGGCCGTGCTCGATGCGGTGGTTGGCACCGAGACCGACCGGGTCGCCGTGCATGGCAGCAGCGCGGGTGCATGCCTCGCCGCGTCGCTGGCACTGCGGGCGCGTGACGCCGGCATCGAACTTCTCCTGCAGTCCCTGAGCTGCCCGGTCGTGGACCCTCGCGCCATGCATGCCGATGACCCGGATCACTCCGCTCACGGACCTTCTCCAACGCTGACGCGAGAGGCCGTCATCGCCATGTGGGAGCACTACCTCGGCGACGACATCGACGACCCGCCGGTCCACACTGCACCGTCACTCGCATCCGATCACCGCGGTGTAGCCCCGGCTCACGTTGTGGTGGCGGAGTGCGACGTGCTGCGTGATGAGGGCACTGCCTACGCCTGGGCATTGTCGGCTGCCGGAGTCTCGACGACCCTCCGGCGCTTCGGTGGAACCGTGCACGGATTCGACGGACTTCTGCCCGACTCGTCGGTAGGCCAGCGGGCGATTGCCTCCCAGGTGGAGGCGCTGGCTTTCGCCTTGCGTCGCTAGCCGTTCTGCCCCTGGGTCGCCGCCTCCTGCGGGCACTGCTGGCGATAGAACGCTTCGATCGCATCGGCGCTCTGGACGAAGTCGGGCTCGGCGAAGAACGTCTGGGCCTCTGCTGTGAGGGCAGGCAGATCGCCGCCGCCCCCGACGACATCCTTGACTCGCTCGGCGAAGTCGCGGGAGAGCGTGACGAAGGGCTGAGCCTCCGGAGGCAGGCCCGGCAGCGAGTCGGAGACAGCGTCAGCCGAAGTGGCGAACTGATCCGCTGCCGTGCTGGCGGCGCCTCCGTCACTGTTGGTCAGCGCCGTGATTAGGCTTTGAAGGGACGTACCGAAGTCGCCGATCGCCGTGGATGCGGCTGCGCAGTCGATGACTACGTTGTCGCCGGGTGACAGCGTGGATGACGGCGATGAGCACGCGGCAAGAGTCAGACTCAGCATCGCGGCGCCCAGTGCGATCCGTGTGCGCACTTCGACCTCCCGTAATCGCCGACTTCATCCACACACTAGGCGTTCCCGCCCTAGTGTGGCCACGCGACCTGGGAGGCACCGTGCTCGATCACCTGATGCTGGCGAACGGCGACCGACTCGACTTCTTCATCGAGGGGGAGGGCGATGCCCTCTTGATCTATCACCACGGCACGCCCGCTGCCGGGCCGCCGTCTGCCGACATGATCGAGGCGGCGACGAGCAACGGCTTCGTCCTTGCCGAGCTCGTGCGGCCTGGCTACGGCCAGTCAACCCGGCAGCCAGGGCGCACGGTCGCCGACGTCGCGCCACTCGTCGCATCGCTCGCCGACCACCTCGGACACGACCGGTTCGTGACGATGGGCTGGTCAGGTGGCGGCCCACATGCCATAGCCACCGCGGCCCTACTTCCCGAGCGCTGCCTGGCCGCGAAGAGTCTTGCCGGCGTCGCGCCGTACGGCGAACCTGACCTCGACTTCATGGCCGGAATGGGGGAGGACAACATCTCCGAGTTCGGCGCCGCCCTGCAGGGCGCGGCCCAACTCGAGGCGTTCCTGACCGAGGCCCACGGTCAATTGCGCGATGTCACGGCCGACCAGGTGGTCGAGGCGATGATCAGCCTGCTTCCCCCGGTGGACCAGGGATATCTCTCGGGGAAAGAGGCCGAGGAGATGGCCGCTGAACTGAGGTGGTCGCTCGCCCACGGAATCTGGGGGTGGTTCGACGACGACGTGGCGTTCACCCTGCCGTGGGGTTTCGACCTTGCCGCCGTTACGCGTCCGGTCCAGATCTGGCAGGGCTCAGAAGACCTCATGGTGCCCTTTGCCCATGGCCAGTGGCTGGCGGTCAACGTGGGAGGGGCCCAGCCCTACCTCGTCGACGGCCACGGGCACCTCTCTCTCGCAGCCACCTGCTTCGGTCCCGGCTTCGCCGCCCTGCGCGAGGCCCTCTAGAGGTTGGTTGTTTTCCCGCGGAGCGGGGTCCGCTTCCCCTAGGGTCCAGGAGTCCGATTCCCGGCCTTAGGAGTTCCTGTGTCCGACGTCCCTCCCCCTCCGCCTCCTCCGCCCGCGGCGCCGCCGCCTCCGCCGATGCCTTCGCAGCCGGCCGGGGGTGCAGGGGCACCCAAGGACTACTTCGTCCTGGCGCTCGTCGGCACGATTCTGAGCGTTTGCACGTCGTGCATCGGGATCATCACCGGCATCATCGCGATCGTTCAGAACAACAAGGCGAAGGCCCTCTACGCGGCTGGTGATGTGGCGGGCGCCAACTCGGCGGCCAACACCGCGAAGATCCTGGTCATCGTGACCTGGGTCCTGATTGGTATCGCCTTGCTCATCAACCTCGGTCTGCTCGCGACGGGCAGCAGCCCGTTCATGCAGATGGGCAACTAGTCGGCCCAGGCTCGCCGAATTCGGGGAGTAGCGGCACGATGGTGCCGTGACTTCCCGTCAGACCGACCTTCTCGTCGTCGGCGCCGGCCCCGCGGGGTCGGCGTCGGCGGCATGGGCGGCCCGCGCTGGCATCGACACTCTGCTCGTCGACGCCGAGACCTTTCCGCGCGACAAGCCCTGCGGCGACGGACTCACCCCGCGGGCGATCGCCGAACTAGACGCCCTCGGCCTTGCCGGGTGGCTTGAGGGCCGCGCTCGCAATCGCGGGCTGCGGGCCGCAGGTTTCGGCCAACTCCTCTACCTGCCCTGGCCCGGCGGCAGCCTGCCCGACTACGGCGGTGCCGCCCCGAGGCTCGAACTCGATCACGCCATTCGCCAGGTCGCCCTCGACGCCGGGGCGCAGCCGCTCGATGGCACCAGGGCCGTCGATGTGGAGCGCGACTCCGCCGGACGTGTAGTCTCGGTCACCGTCAAGACGTCGTCAGGAGTGGAGACCATCCGGTGCCGTCGGCTGATCGTGGCCGATGGTGCGCGCTCCCAGCTCGGGCGAGCGCTCGGGCGCGAATGGCACCGTGACACGGCATACGGCGTCGCCGCGCGCGGCTACATCAAGTCCGGTCGCAGTGACGACGAGTGGATCTCCTCGCACCTGGAGTTGCGCGATGACGCCGACCGCATCCTGTCCGGATACGGCTGGATCTTCCCCCTTGGCGACGGTGAAGTGAATATCGGCGTGGGCACCCTTGCCACTGCCAAGCGACCGGCCGACATCAACCTCCGCTCCCTGCTCAACTACTACGCAGATACGCAGCGCGATGACTGGGAGCTGCAGGACGACGTACGCGCCCCCTGGTCGGCACTGCTGCCCATGGGGGGCGCGGTCAGCGGAGTGGCAGGACCCAATTGGCTGCTGGTCGGCGACGCGGCCGGCTGTGTCAACCCACTCAATGGCGAAGGCATCGACTACGGCCTGGAGACCGGACACCTCGCCGCGCAGGTGCTGTCGTCACGGGGTCCGAGCTACGACCTGTCGACGGTCTGGCCCGGCTTGCTGCGCGAGCGCTACGGCGAGGCCTTCTCGATTGCCCGGCGCCTTGCCGGTCTCATCACGGTGCCCGGGCTGCTCGCAAGCCTCGGGCCGGTCGGCATGCGCTCGACGTTCCTCATGACGATCGCCCTGCGCGTGATGGGCAACCTCATTACTCCCGAGGATCGCGACGCGACCGCTCG
>JBJTIQ010000075.1:0-13450 GCA_046095085.1 Actinomycetota bacterium
GCCGCCAACGGCCTGGCCGCATGGACGGCCCTGCACGTGCTCGGTCTGCCCGACGGCGCACTCTCGACCGCCATGCGCGACGTCCGCGTGCCCGGGCGCATGGAGCTCGTCGACGAGGGCCAGGACTTCGTCGCCGTCGTCGACTACGCGCACAGCCCCGACTCCGTCGAGCGCGTGGTCGCCTCGGTCGAGCCCGACGCCAATGGCAGGCGCATCGTCGTGCTCGGGTGCGGCGGCGACCGCGACCGCGAGAAGCGCCCGGTCATGGGGCGCATCGCCGCCGAGTGGGCCGACATCCTCTTCGTGACCGACGACAACCCGCGCTCGGAGGACCCGGCCTCGATCCGGGCCGCGATGCTGGCGGGCATCACGGCCCCGCGCGGCGACGTGCGGGAGATCGGCGATCGCCGGGCCGCCATATCCGCCGCGGTGGGCGAGGCTCACTCCGGCGACGTCGTCCTCATCCTCGGCAAGGGGCATGAGCCTGGCCAGGAGATCGCGGGCGTCGTCCATCCCTTCAGTGATCGCGAGGAACTCAGCATGGCGTTGAGGTCGACATGATCCCCATGACCCTGGCCGAGGTCGCCGGCGTCGTGGGCGGCCGGATCGCGGAGGGCGACGCCGACATCGTGGTCACCTCCGTCTTCGCCGACTCCCGCGACGCCATCCCCGGGTCGATGTTCGTGGCCGTCGCCGGCGAGCGAGTCGACGGCCACGACTTCGTGGACGATGCCCGGGCCCGGGGGGCCGTGGTCACGCTGGCCTCCCGCCCGGTCGGCTCGCCGGCCGTGGTGGTCGCCGATCCGGTGCACGCCCTCGGCCTCCTGGCGGCCTATGTCATCCAGCGACTTCCGGACACCCTCGTCCTGGGCATCACCGGATCGAGTGGCAAGACGACGACGAAGGACATGCTCTCGGCCATCTTGACCCCGCACGGCGAGACGGTGGCTCCGCGCAATTCCTTCAACTCCGAGGTCGGGCTGCCCCTGACCGTGCTGTCCTGCACGACGACGACCCGCTACCTCGTGCTGGAGATGGGGATGCGCGGCCTCGGCGAGATCGCCTACCTGTGCCAGATCGCCCACCCGCGCATCACCGGGCTCATCAACGTCGGCTCCGCCCACCTCGAACTCCTGGGTAGTCGCGAGGCGATCGCGCAGGCCAAGGGCGAGATCATCGAGGCCCTGCCCGACGATGGCGTCGCTGTCCTGCACGCCGACAATCCGCTGGTCATGGACCAGGCGCCGCGCACGCGGGCCCGCATCCTCACCTTCGGGGAGTCGCCCGCAGCCGACGTGCGCGCGAGCGACGTGACCCTCGACGCGCTGGCGCGCGCGGCCTTCACCGTGACCGCCGACGGAGCTTCGGCCCGGATCCAGCTCCGCATGGCGGGGGAGCACCAGGTCGCCAATGCGCTGGCGGCAACCGCCATGGCCCTGGCCGCCGGCATCGGACTGGACGACATCTGTGCATCGCTGTGCGCCTACGAGCCGGTGAGCAAGTGGCGCATGGAGATCCACGAGCGCCCCGACGGCGTGATCGTGGTCAACGACGCTTACAACGCCAACCCCGAATCCATGCGCGCCGCCCTGAAGGCGCTGGTGGCGATGGGGGAGGGCCGTCGCACGTGGGCGGTCGTGGGGGAGATGAAGGAGATCGGCGCGACGTCCGTCGATGAGCACGACGCCATCGGACGGCTGGCCGTGCGCCTCGACGTCAACCGCCTCGTCGCCGTCGGCGAGGGCGCTCGCCCGGTGCACCTCGGGGCCAGCCACGAGGGGTCGTGGGGCAACGAGTCGACCTGGGTGCCCGACCCGCAGGCCGCCATCGACCTCCTGCGCGAGGAGAGCCGCCCCGGCGACGTCGTACTCGTCAAGGCGTCGCGATCCATCGGCCTCGACGTCGTCGCCACGGCCCTGCTCGAGGAGCCGTCGTGAAACTCGTCGTCGCCTGCGGGGTCATCTCGGTCCTCGTCGTGCTCGTGGGCACGCCCATGCTCATCAAGCTGCTGCTGCGTCGGGGCTACTCCCAGGCCATTCGCGTGTCGACGGACGACGAGCCCTATCCGGAGCATGAGGGCAAGCGCGGCACCCCGTCGATGGGCGGAGTGGCGATCATCCTCGGGGTGGTCATCGCCTACGGCCTGACCCACCTGATCTTCTGGACGCCGCCCTCGCCCTCGGCCCTGCTCATCCTCTATCTGATGCTGGGCCTTGCCGCCGTCGGCGTGGCGGACGACTACCTGAAGATCTTCAAGCAGCGCTCGACCGGCCTGCGGGCGCGCACCAAGCTCATCGGCCAGGCCGTCGTCGCGTTGAGCTTTGCCTATCTCGCCCTGCAATTCCCCAATCCCATCGGCGAGACACCGGCGGTGACGGCCGTGTCGTTCATCCGCGACACCCCGCTCGTCCTGCCCGTCGCCGTCTACGTGCTGTGGATCTGGTTCCTCGTCACCGCGTCGACCAACGGCGTAAATCTCACCGACGGACTCGACGGGCTGGCCACGGGCGCTGCCACGATGACCTTCGGCGCCTACGTCCTCATCGGCGTCTGGCAATACGGCCAGTCCTGCTTCTTCACGCCGAGTTCGGCCTGCTATCCCACCGCCAGTCCACTCGACCTGGCCGCGCTCGCCGCTGCCTGCGCCGGCGCCTGCTTCGCCTTCCTTTGGTACAACGCTGCGCCGGCGAAGATCTTCATGGGCGACACCGGCTCGCTTGCCATCGGCGGGGCGATCGCCGGGTTCGCCGTCATCAGCCGCACCGAGCTCCTGCTGGCGCTCCTCGGCGGTCTTTTCGTGCTGATCTCGCTGTCGGTCATCGGGCAGGTCGCCTCCTACAAGGTCCTGCACCGCCGCATACTCCTCATGGCACCGCTGCACCACCACTTCGAGATGAAGGGATGGCCGGAGGTCAATATCGTGGTGCGCTTTTGGATCATCCAGGGCATGTGCGTGGCCCTCGGCCTGACCATCTTCTACGCCGAGTGGGTACGCGGATGAGGCGCGACCTCACCGCCTTGACGTCTGCCTCCGCTGACTGGTCGGCCCTACGGGCCGACGTGGCCGGCATCGGCATCGCCGGCTTCGCTGCCGCTGATGCCCTGCTGTCGGTGGGGGCGAGTGTGACCGTCCTGGATTCAGGTGATGACGAGGGGCGACGCGAGAAGGCCGCCATCCTTGAGACGCTTGGTGCCACCGTGCGCCTGGGCTGTGCGGACTCGGCATCCAACGATGCCGACGTCTACGTCGTCTCGCCGGGCATTCGGCCGCGGGATCCCATCGTCGTCAGCGCTCTTGATCGGGGCATCCCCGTGTGGGGCGAACTCGAGGTCGCCTGGCGCCTGCGCTCCGCCGACGCGCCGGCGCCGTGGCTGTGCGTGACCGGCACCAACGGCAAGACCACGACGACCCTGATGCTCGATTCGATGTTGCGCGCCGCGGGATACGCCTGCGTGGCCGCCGGCAACGTGGGCTACTCCCTCATCGATGCCGTGCGCCAACCAGACGTGCAGGTCATCGCGACAGAGGTGAGCGCGACTCAGATGCCCTTCGTCCGGTCTATGAGCCCCGAGTCGGCCGCGTGCCTCAACCTCGCACCTGACCACCTCGATTTCTTCGCTTCGATGGAGGACTACGGGCGCAACAAGGCCCTCGTCTACCGCAACGCCAGGGTTGCCGCCGTCTACAACGTCGATGACCCGAGCACCGAGCTGATGGTTCGCGACGCGGATGTGATCGAGGGATGCCGCGCCGTCGGCTTCACGCTGGGGATCCCGGGTGTGTCCATGCTCGGTGTCGTGGACGACGTGCTCGTCGACCGCGCCTTCATCGACGAGCGACGTACGCACGCCCAAGAACTCGCCGTCCTAGACGACATTCCGGGGCGCAGTCCGGCCAATCTCGCCAACGCCCTGGCTGCCGCGGCCCTGGCCCGATCCTTCGGTGCGCCCCCTCCGGCGATCCGCGATGGCCTGCGCGAATTCACTCCGGCGCCGCACCGTGTAGCTCGCGTCGCGCAGATCGGCGGCGTGGACTACGTCGACGACTCCAAGGCCACCAATACGCATGCGGCCGAGATGTCACTGCGCGCCTTCGACTCCGTCGTGTGGATCGCCGGCG
Source organism: Actinomycetota bacterium (assembly GCA_046095085.1). Taxonomy (GTDB): domain Bacteria; phylum Actinomycetota; class Actinomycetes; order S36-B12; family S36-B12; genus Mxb001. Next base: position 4,121 of record JBJTIQ010000075.1, read on the forward strand.
GCCAGGCCAAGGGGCAGGCTTTCGACGAGCTCGTGATCAACGTGGCACCGCGCCTGCGTGGCGTCGTCCTTCTCGGGGTTGACCGCGGCGTGATCCGAGAAGCACTCGAGCGCCACGCGCCGGGGGTGGCCATCGTCGACATCGCGCGCAGCGAGCCGGAGGCCATGGACGACGTCGTGAAGGCGGCTGCGGGGCTGGCCCGGCCCGGCGATGCCGTGCTGCTCGCCCCCGGATGCGCCTCGTGGGACATGTTCCGCAATTACGCCGATCGCGGCGACCGATTCGCCGCGGCGGCCCGCGCCCTGGGCCCCTAGCCCCTTGTCACGCAGGTCACACGGGACCCAGGACGCGACACGCGCCCCGATGTGACGGTCCTGCCCCTCCAGCACCGGAACACTGGACCCATGGATCGCGTCTCGCGCCATCCCATGGTGCTCTACTACCTCCTGCTGGGCGCGGCCCTCGCCCTGCTGCTCCTGGGGTTGCTCATGGTGCTGAGCGCGTCGTCCGTCCTGTCGATCCGGCAGTTCGGCTCTCCCTACACCCTGGCCCAGCGGCAGGGCCTGTTTGCGATCGCGGGCGTCGTCTTGATGCTGATCGCGACGCGCATCCCGATCGCGTGGTGGCGGCGCATGGCCTGGCCGTCGCTCATTGCGGCGTTCGCCCTCCTCGGTGCCGTGCTCGTCATCGGAGTAGAGGTTTCCGGTCAGCGCAACTGGATCGACATCATCGGGCCGTTCCGCCTGCAGCCCTCTGAATTCGCCAAGCTCGCCATCATCCTGTGGTCCGCCGACCTGCTGACGCGCAAGCAGGCGACGATCAATCGGTGGTCCCACCTGCTCGTGCCGCTTCTTCCCGTGACGGGGCTGATGCTTCTGCTCGTGCTCCTGGAAGGCGATGTCGGCAACACGCTTCTGCTTGCCATCATCGTGGGCGGGGTGCTCTTCGCGGCCGGAGCGCCCCTGCGACTCTTCGCGGTCCTGGGCGCTGCTGGGCTCCTGGCGATCGCGGCGCTCACGATCGCCGCTCCCTACCGCATGAGTCGATTCACGTCATGGCTGGATCCGGGGGCCGATCGCCTCGGTGACGGCTGGCAGGTCACGCAGGGCCAATACGCCCTGGGCACCGGCGGCTGGTGGGGAGTGGGGCTGGGCGCGAGCCGCGAGAAGTGGGGGTCGCTGCCGGAGGCGCATACCGACTTCATCTTCCCGGTCATCGGCGAGGAGCTCGGCCTGATCGGGACCCTGACGGTGCTCGTGCTCTTCGGCGTCATCGCGTTCGTTGCCTTCCGCATCGTCCAGTCGGCAACCGATCCCTTCATGCGCCTGGCCGCCGCCGGCATTGGCACGTGGATCATCGTGCAGGCCGTGGTCAACATCGGAGCGGTGCTGAGTCTCCTGCCGATCACCGGCGTGCCCCTGCCATTCGTCTCCTACGGTGGCTCGTCGCTGATTCCACTGCTCGTCGCCATCGGCATGCTGCTGTCCTTCGCACGCACGTTGGGCGGTCCCGTCGCTACCTCGTCGCGCTCCGTTGACACCTCAAGGCCCGCACCGGCCCGTCAGTCGTCCCGGGGGAAGGGGGCCGGCCGCACGCCCCAGGGGGTGGCGTGAAGGTCCTCCTCGCCGCCGGTGGCACCGCCGGGCACATCGAACCCGCACTGACCCTCGCCGACACGCTCGTGCGTGACGACCCGCAGACTGACATCGTGGTGGTCGGACGCGATGAGGGGATGGAGAGTCGCCTCGTGCCCGCCCGCGGCTATCGGCTGCGCACCATCCCCGCGGTGCCGCTGCCGCGTCGCCCCTCCAAGGATCTCGCGCTGGTGCCCGTGCGCGTGTCCGGCTCGGTCCGGCAGGTGATGGCGATCCTTCGCGAGGAGAAGCCGGATGTCGTCGTCGGCTTCGGCGGATATGTCGCCCTTCCGGCGTATCTGGCCGCGCGCCGCGCGGGCATACCCCTGGTGATCCACGAGGCCAATGGCCGTGCGGGCCTGGCCAATCGCGTGGGCGCACGCCTGACCGGATGGACGGCCGAAAACGTGCCCGGCAGCCTTCCCCGGGCCACGCGCGTGGGCATGCCCTTGCGCCCGCAGATCGTCGACCTCGCCGCCGCCGCAGACCGGCAGGAGCGGCAACGCCAGGCCCGCGAGCACTTCGGACTCGAACCCGACCGTCCGACGCTGCTGGTCTTCGGCGGCTCGCTCGGAGCGCTGCATCTCAATGAAGTCGTGAGCGCGTGCGCTGACGACCTCGGTGCGGCTGGTGTCCAGGTGCTGCACGTCGTTGGAGAAAAGGCGGCGGGAGTGGCGCCGATCGCCCAGCGAGATCCCGGTCGACCGCTCTATTGCGTCGTCCCCTACGTCGACCGCATGGACCTCGCCTACGCCGCTGCGGATCTGGCCGTGTGCAGGGCGGGGGCCATGACCTGCGCCGAGCTCGCCGCCGTCGGTCTTCCAGCCGTCTACGTGCCCCTGCCCGTCGGCAATGGCGAGCAACGGCTCAACGCCCAGCCCGTCGTCAACTCCGGTGGCGGCCTCATCGTCGACGACGCGGACTTCACGGTCGCCACCCTCCGCGAGACTGTCCTTCCGCTCATCGCCAACACCGCGCTCCTGCAGCGCATGAGCGATGCGGCGCGGCAGCACGGTGTCCGCGATGCCGATGCGCGGCTCGCCGATCTCGTGCGGGCGGCGGCCGCGACGGGGGGTCGCTAGTGAGCCGACTGATCGATGCCGGACGCGTGCACCTGGTGGGCGTTGGCGGAGCCGGCATGTCGGGCCTGGCCCGCGTGATGATCGCGCAGGGCATCGCGGTGTCGGGGACCGATGCCAAGGAGTCGCGCCGACTGGCCGCGCTGCGCGCGCTCGGGGCCGTCATCGTCGTGGGCCACTCCGCGGGCGCTCTCGATGCCGCAGTGGAGCCGCTGGCCGTCGTCGTCGCCTCCACCGCGATCCCCCCGACCAATCCCGAGGTCGTCGAAGCGCGTCGGCGGGGGATCCCGGTCTGGACGCGAGCCGAGGCCCTCAACGCCATCATGGACGGCTCCACGCCCATCGCCGTCGCGGGCACCCACGGCAAGACGACGACCACCTCGATGGTGACCGTCGCACTCCAGGCGTGCGGCAGCGATCCCTCATTTGCCATCGGCAGCGAATTGCAGTCGTCGGGCACCAATGCTCACTTCGGCTCGGGCGACTACTTCGTCGTCGAGGCCGATGAGTCGGACGGCTCGTTCCTGCAGATGACGCCCCTCGTGGGGGTCGTGACCAATGTCGAAGCCGATCACCTCGATCACTGGGAGAGCTACGACGACATCGAGGACGCCTTCGTGCGCTTTTGCCTTGCCACTCGCGAGAAGGACGGATTCGCCGTCGTGTGCGCGGACGACCCAGGCTCGCGCCGTGTCGGCGAGCGTTCCCGCGATCTCGGGGTGCGGGTCATCACCTACGGCGAGTCTGCCGATGCCGATTTCAAGATCGCGCGATCTGCCGCGGATCCATCAGGCTGGTCCTTCGATGTCATCCACCACGGCGTGCGACTGGGGCGCATGGCCCTGCGCGTCCCCGGGCGGCACAACGCGCTCAATGCCACCGCGGCGCTGGCCGTCGGCGTGAGCCTGGGACTGCCCGTCGCCGAGCTCCTGGAGGGCCTGGAATCCTTCACGGGCACCCAGCGCCGCTTCGAATTGCGTGGACAGGTGGGATCGGTGCGCGTCTACGACGACTACGCCCATCACCCCACCGAGGTCAGTGCGACGCTGATCGCGGCGCGCGAGGTGGCTGGCTCAGGCCGCGTGGTCGTCGCCTTCCAGAGCCATCGCTACACCCGCACCTCGGTCTTCGCGCGGGAGTTCGGCGAGGCACTCGGGCTGGCTGATGAGGTCGTCGTCCTCGAGGTCTACAGCGCGGGGGAGAAGGCGATACCCGGCGCGAGCGGGTCGGTCATCGCCGCGGCGGTCCCGCTGCCTCGCGATCAGGTGGTGTTCGAGCCGTCGTGGTCGATGGTGCCGGACGCCGTCGTGCAGCGCGTTCGACCGGGCGATGTCGTCATGACGATGGGTGCTGGCGACGTCGGCATGCTCGCTCCGCAGATCGTGGAACTCCTGCGCGAGCGGCTAGCGTGAAACGCGCCCTCTGGGCCCTGGCCGTCCTGGTGCCGCTGGTCGCCGTCGTGGCCTGGATCGGCTGGTACTCGCCGTGGTTCGCCCTCGACAGCGTCCAGGTGAGGATCAGCTCCGCACCCGAAGCTGCCGGGCCCCTAGCCACCCAAGAGGTCGAGGCGCTCGTCGAGGTCCCCGATGGCACCCCCCTCCTGCGCATCTCGCCATCCGAGGTCGAGGCGCGCATCGCCGCACTGCCGCAGGTGGCCTCGGTCACTGTCAGCCGCTCCTGGCCCACGACCCTGGTGATCGACGTCGAGCGCCGCGTGCCGGTGGCTGCTGTGCCCACGCAGGCCGGTGGCTACGACATCGTCGACGCCACCGGAGTCGTCATCCGCCAGTCGCCTACGGCGGTTGCCGATGTGCCAACGGTGCGCGCCGCTGGCCCCGGACTCGAGGCGGCCATCGCCGTCGTCCGCGACATGCCCGAGTGGCTGCGCGACAAGGTGGAGGGCATCGAGGCCACCACCCGCAACGATGTCACGCTGCAACTGCGCAATGGATCCGTCGTCATCTGGGGATCCGGCGAGGAGAACGAGTTCAAGGCCGAGGTGCTGCGCGTCCTGCTCAAGGTCAAGGCCCTTCGCTACGACGTGTCCGCACCGGGCACCCCCGCGACGTCCAACAGCCTGCAGGACCCCGCGGCTCTCCCGAGCGCAACCGCATCGCCAGCCCCCTAGGGGTGCCGTCACTCCTGGATGACGAACGCGCCCCTGTCGTCGACCGTGAGGATGAACATCGGCGCCTGGCGACGATTGCCGGACTCGGGGTTGATGCTGATGCTGCCGGTCGCTCCCCGCAGGTCCTTGGTGGCCAGCACCGCGGCGAGCAGGTCGGCGTATCGGGTCGTGCCCGCGCGCTCGATCGCATCGAAGAGCACGAGGGCAGAGTCGTAGGTGAAGCTTCCCCATACGTCGGGCACCTTGCCGAAGGCCTCCTCGTAGGCGAAGACGTAGTCCTCTGCGCCGGGGAACTGGGTGGCAGCGGGGACTCCTGAGAACGCGCACGACTGTGCGACCTTCACGCCGACTTCGGCGACGAAGGCATTGTCGACGTTGGCGAGGTTCATGAAGCACTTCGCCGTGGTGTCAGCCGCCGCCAGCGCCTTGGCGATCTTGGTGCCCTCCGGGTAGTAGGTGCTGGAGTAGACGACGTCGGGATCGAGGGCGAGTGCCTCGGCGACCACGTCGGCGTAGTCGGATGCCGTGGGATCGATCGCGATCTTCACGACGTCGATGCCGCGCTTGGTCAGCCCCTTGGAGGTCTGATTGGCCACCGTGGTCGTGTAGGCCGAGGGATCGACCAGCATGACCACGAGATTCTTGGCCTGGCTCGCCAGGTAGGGAATCTCGACGGGCGATGTCTGCGACACCATGGGCTGCGTCGTGCCGCCGAACCCTTCCGTTGCGGTCGCCGAGGTCATGCGCAGCGGCACGATGCCGGCCGCCATGTAGGCGCCGAGGTTTTCAACGCCCACCGATGAGTTGTAAGGGCCGATCACGGCCACGGCACCGGCCGCCTCGGCCTTATTGACCGACGAGAGTGCGTAGTGGGCGTCGGCGCGGTCGTCGATGCGCACGATCTGGATCGGACGTCCGAGGACTCCGCCGCGGGCGTTCTGCTGCGACACCGCGAGCTTCACGCCGCGAAGCATGTCCTTGCCGTTGGCTGCCTGTGATCCGCTGAGCGGAGCCTCGACGGCGATGACGATGGGGTCGATCGACCCGGCCGGCGCGCTCGCGGCGGGTGGGGCGATGCCGAGGGCGGCTAGGCACAGGGCGGGCACGGCAAGACCCAGGGCGACGCGAGTGCGCGGATTCACATGAGCTCCTTCGTTGGTTCGACGACACTACCCCTCATCCGTGGCGCCCGGGGCTTACAGTGCCGCCATGAAGACATGGCCCCTGATCGTGCCCGCCGCCGTGCTCGCCACATTGGCGGCAACCCTCGTGGCGCCGACCGTCACGAGCGCCGTCGAGCCCGCCGGGCTGCTGGGGGGAGAGAGCCAGCAGCCGCTCCTGCCCGAGCCGCCGCGCTACGCGAGCGTCAATGGCGAACTCCATCTGAAGGTGACGGCCACCAAGGTCGATGGGGCCATCGGCAACGTGACCTATGTCGATCTGCTGACCTACAAGACCGAGCTCGTCGACGGCAAGGGGAGCTTCACCCCCGGCACGACGTCGCCCTACATCGGACCCACCTGGGTGGTTCAGCGCGGGGATCGCATCGTCATCGACTACATCAACGACCTGCCCGACTACACCTTCGTCCCCGTGTCGCCTGCTGGCACCGAGCGTCCGCCGACATATCCGGTGCCGCAGCCGGTGAGCCTGCACTTCCATGGCCTCGAGCTCTGGCCCTCGGGCAATGGCGACAATGTCTTGCTCTCGATCCCCCCGGGCCGCAGCAATCGCTACGAGATCACCATCTCCGACGAGCAGGCGGAGGGCCTCTACTGGTATCACCCGCACATCCATGGCCTGGCCGACGCCCAGGTCTACAACGGCCTGGCCGGATTCCTCATCGTCGGCCGATCGGACGGCAACTACGCCGAGTTCGACGACCTGGTCAAGCGTGAGATGGCGCTGCGCTACAACGTCGTGCCTCCCCAGGGATACACCGGGGAGCTCGTCGACGCCCCGGCGACCGACACGTATGGCACGGCCATGGCTCCGAAGGGCGAAATGATCTATACGGTCAACGGCGCACTGAATCCTCGCGTACGCCTGAACTCTGCCGATCCGGCCAAGGGGCTGCCGGCGGAGAGTCAGGTCTGGGCGATGTCCAACATCACCGGTAGCGCGACATACATCGTCGCCCTCGACGAGGTTGATGCGGCCGATGCCGACGACACCACGGTCAAAGGCACACCCCTCGACCTGGTGATCGTGTCGATCGATGGTGACTCCATGCCCGCGCCGATCGTCCTCACCGGCGAGGCCGCCGAGCGCGGCTATCTCGTGCCGCAGGGCGGCCGGGTTGCCATCCTCGTGCAGGGCGCTTCGGCTCCCGGCAAGGTCGTGCGCCTGCTCCAGGTGCAAAACCGCAGCGGCACGGGCTTGAAGAGCGCCTACGACTGGACCTACCAGACCTATATCGGTGGCTGGCGCGACTACACCCAGGACGTCTTCATGTCGTCCTACAGCGACTACTCCGTCACCACCGAGCACGTGCCGACTCCGGCCAAGCTCACGCCCAACTACGACACCGGTGACCTCGACCTCAGCAAGGAGCCCGTGGCGCAGAAGCGCACCTTTATCTTCAACAACGTCTCCGACCCCTCGATGTCGCAGCCCAACAACTTCGGCGTCGACTTCAAGCTCTACCCGGAGGCGTCCATCGCCCAGCCCCGGATCGGGACGGTCGAGGAGTGGACGATCTACAACTACTCGCCGCTCCTGCATCCCTTCCATGCTCACGTCCAGGACGCGCAGGTGATGGAGGTTGTCTCTCCGGTCAATCCCGACTACGTCAACCCCGCTGACGAATACGTGCCCACGCAATACGTGACCGATATGAATCAGCCCGAGGTGTCGCCGTTCCAGCAGGACGTGATCAACATTCCGCCGGCTCGCGTGGACAACGCCGACGGGGGCATGCCGATAGCCGACGCCGATGGGCTACCCACAGAGCCGGGCAAGATCGTGCTTCGCGTGCGCATCAAGGACTTCCTCGGCTGGTACGTCGAGCACTGCCACCGGCTTCCGCACGAGGACCGCGGAATGATGACGGTCATCCGGTCGATCCCGACCGATCCGCTGGTGGCCACCGTGAGCGGCGACTCGTCGGCCGTCGTCACCGCCTACTCCTCGCGCACCTGGGATCCGGTGCTGGAGGTGACGCCGTTTGCAGGTCAGCGCGACGTCAGCGTGGCTGTCGGCGATGTCAATGCCGATGCCAAGCCCGACGTGGTGGCCGTCGGCGTCGTGAGGGGCAAGGCGGTCGTCAAGGCCTACCTCAATGGCCGGGAATCGGCCATGCGCCGACTGGGCAACTACTCGGGTCTCGGCGATGCGCCCACGATTGCCCTCACCGATCTCGATGGAGATCATCGCGACGATCTCGTGCTCGGTGCCGGCCCGGGAGTGGCGCCCAGGGTCGTCGTCGCCTCGGGGGCAACCGGCAAGGTCTACGGGTCGTTCCTCGCCTATGACAGGGCGTTCCGCGGGGGAGTGTCTGTCGCGGGCGGAATGCTGGAGGAGGGCGGTCGCAACTCGATCGTCACCGGTTCCGGCAAGGGGATCCGGGCCACGGTCGCGGTCTTCAACAACGATCTGTTCGGTGATGCCAAGGGTAGGCCGGCATCGGCCAAGCAGATCGGCGTCTTCAAGCAGGTCGCGTCATACGCGGTCGGCGCGACGGGCTATCGCGGCGGTGTCGATGTCGCCGTGGGCACGCCGCGGGCAGCGCTCGGCGGCCTGGGCCAGATCGTCGCCACCACCCAGGACGCCGGCCGGCTGGAGATCTTGTCGGTCGGTGGCGCTCATGAGGCCCAAATGCACCATCTGGGCTTCCACGAGATGGTTTCGCAGACCGGCGTTCACCTCGCCCTGGGCTACCAGGCATTCGTCAAGCGCAAGATCTCCCTGGCCGTGCGCATGTCCATGGGCGAGTGGGGCTACGGCTCGGGAGCCGGCATCGGACTGGTGAGCACACCGACGGGGGCGCGCATGCTCCTTGCGCCGGCGCGCGGTGAGGGTCCGGTCAAGGCCGTGACCCTCGGCCCGGATGGTCGAACCGTCATCTCGACGACGGTCGTGCAGTCGGAGGGGAGTGGCCCCGCGGGGATGTGACGGTCAGTGCCCCAGGGCACTGGGTGATTCCACGTGGGTCAGGTGGCCGTCGAGGATCTCGAAGACCCGGTCGGTGTACTCCACCATGCGCAGGTCGTGGGTGACCATGATGCCGGTCTTGCCGCGATCCTTGATCTCTCGGCGCAGCAACTTCACGACCTGGCGTCCGAGGGCGGTGTCGAGCGCCGCGGTGGGCTCGTCGACGAGCACGAGATCGGGATCGTTCATGAGCGCGCGGCCGATCGCGACCCGCTGGCGCTCACCCCCCGACAACTGCTCGGGCAGGTTCTTCGCCCGATCGGCGAGACCGAGTTCGTCGAGGAGTTGATCCGCGCGCTGCTGGGCGGCCTTCTTGGGCGTCTTGACCAGCGTGGCG
>JBJTIQ010000076.1:0-2613 GCA_046095085.1 Actinomycetota bacterium
ACCAGCAACGGCATGTCGTAGACGACAATGGCGTCCGGTGGCGCGGCGGATATGAGTTCGGCACTGCGTGTGGCGATACGTGGATGCGTTATGGCATTGAGCCGCGCCCTTGCCCCTTCATCACTAAAGACCAACGCTGCCAGTGCCGAACTCATATCCGCCGCGCCACCGGACGCCATTGTCGTCTACGACATGCCGTTGCTGGTCGAGCAGGGCGCTGAGGCGCTGCAGGGGTGGGACGCCATCGTGGTGGTCGATGCCCCCGATGAAGTGCGCCTGGCACGCCTCATCGCTAGGGGGATGAGCCCCGAGGATGCCCGCGCGCGCATGGCTGCCCAGGCATCGCGTGAGCAGAGGCTGAAAATCGCCGACCATGTCGTGGACAACGAGGGGGATCTGCCTGCCCTGCAGGAGCAGATCGACTCCCTGTGGCGCGCACTCACGTCGACGGACACCTAGGCTGGCGAGGTGAGACCGGTCACCGACCTCGTGCGGCGCGTAGCCCCCTTTGAGGTCGTCTCCGACTTCAGTCCTTCCGGCGATCAGCCCACCGCCATCGAAGACCTCCAGTCCCGCGTGGTCGGGGAGGATCGCGACATCGTGCTGCTGGGAGCCACCGGCACCGGCAAGAGCGCTACGGCAGCGTGGCTCATCGAGCGCCTCCAGCGCCCCACCCTCGTGATGGCACCCAACAAGACCCTGGCGGCGCAGCTGGCCAACGAGTTCAGGGAGCTCCTGCCCAACAACGCGGTGGAGTACTTCGTGTCGTACTACGACTACTACCAGCCCGAGGCATACGTCCCCCAGACCGATACCTACATCGAGAAGGACTCGTCGATCAACGCCGAGGTGGAGCGTCTTCGGCACTCTGCCACCAACGCCCTGCTGACTCGTCGCGACGTGGTGGTCGTTGCCACCGTGTCAGCCATCTATGGCCTTGGCACACCACAGGAATACGTGGACCGGATGCTTCGACTGCGAGTCGGCGAGCAGCACGATCGCGACGGCCTCCTGAGGCAGCTTGTTGGCATTCAATATGCGCGCAATGACGTCAGTTTTGAGAGAGGCACCTTTCGCGTGCGTGGTGACACCCTCGAGATCTTCCCGGTCTACGAAACCCATCCTGTGCGCATCGAGATGTTTGGAGATGAGATCGAGCGCCTCATGACCCTCCATCCAGTCACCGGGGAGATCCTCACCGACGACGAGGAGCTCTACGTGTTTCCGGCCACCCACTACGTCGCCGGACCGGAGCGCATGGCCCGCGCCATTGCCGGCATCGAGTCCGAACTCGAGGAGCGGCTCGCCGAGCTCGAAGGCCAGGGCAAGCTCCTCGAGGCGCAGCGACTTCGGATGCGCACCACCTACGACGTCGAGATGATGCGCAATGTCGGATCCTGCTCCGGCATCGAGAACTACTCACGCCACATCGACGGCCGGGAGCCTGGATCCCCGCCCAACTGCCTCCTCGACTACTTCCCGGAGGACTTCCTCCTCATCATCGACGAGTCGCACGTGACCGTGCCGCAGATCGGCGCGATGTACGAGGGCGACATGAGCCGCAAGCGGACCCTCGTCGACCATGGCTTCCGCTTGCCGAGCGCCATGGACAATCGGCCCCTGCGCTGGGAGGAGTTCCGAGAAAGGACAGGCCAGACCATCTACCTCTCGGCCACGCCAGGGCCCTTCGAGCTGGGGCAAAGCGGCGGGGAGTTCGTCGAGCAGGTCATCCGCCCTACGGGCCTGGTGGATCCACGGGTGATCGTTAAGCCCACGAAGGGGCAGGTCGACGATCTCATGCACGAGATCCGACTTCGTGCCGAACGACGCGAAAGGGTCCTTGTCACCACCCTCACCAAGAGGATGGCTGAGGACCTCACCGACTATCTCGAAGAGCACGGTGTTCGGGTGCGCTATCTTCATTCGGAAGTGGACACCTTGCGACGCGTCGAGCTCCTTCGGGAGCTCCGTCTAGGGGAATTCGACGTACTCGTGGGAATCAATCTCCTGCGCGAGGGACTCGACCTGCCCGAGGTCTCGCTCGTGTCGATTCTCGACGCCGACAAGGAGGGGTTCCTGCGCTCGGAGACCTCGCTCATCCAGACGATCGGCCGTGCTGCCCGCAATGTCAGCGGTGAGGTCCACATGTATGCAGACTCTGTCACCCCTTCGATGGCCCGTGCCATCGACGAGACCAATCGCCGCCGCGACAAGCAAGTGGCCTACAACGAGGCCAACGGTATCGATCCGACTCCGCTGCGCAAGAAGATCGGCGACATCACCGACATGCTCGCTCGAGAGGATGCAGACACCCAGTCCCTGCTGGCAGAGGAGCCCGCGCGGAAGCGAGGATCCACCTTGGCTGGACAGGACCTGACCGACCTGATTCGCGACCTGACGGACCAGATGCATCAGGCAGCTGCCGAGCTCCACTTCGAGCTCGCGGCTCGCTACCGCGACGAGATCTCCGAACTCAAGCGGGAGCTACGCGGCATGCGCGAGGCGGGGACCGCGTGAACGTCCCCCTGTGGCTCTGGCTGGCCACCATCGGCGGCCTCGTGGGCATCATCGTGCTCGACCTGCTCCTGGTCGACAGCAAGCCGCACACGTTCG
>JBJTIQ010000077.1:0-2950 GCA_046095085.1 Actinomycetota bacterium
CCGCATTGCTGGTCACGTAGTAGTCACGCTCGGCATCGAGCACCGCCAGTGGCTTCTGCGAAGTCGCACCGGAGTCGAGGTAGATGAGCCGCTGCTCATCGCGGACGGTGCGGTGGAGAATGGGGAATTGCTCACGCAGCCGCGCGACGTCTATCGCGTGGTCACGTGACGCAGGGACCTGCTGGATGGCGCTCACGCGGAGGTAGCCGCCTTGATGAAGCGCTCGTATCCCTCGTCCTCAAGCTGCGTCGCCAGCTCCGGACCGCCACTCTCGACGATGCGGCCATCGACGAAGACATGGACAAAATCGGGATGGATGTAGCGCAGGATCCGGGTGTAGTGCGTGATGAGGAGGGTGCCCGTCGTGCCGTCGGCCTGGAACCGATTGACGCCCTCCGCCACGACCTTGAGCGCATCGACGTCAAGCCCGGAGTCGGTCTCATCGAGCACGGCGATCTTGGGCTTGAGCAACTCCAGCTGCAAGATCTCGTGCCGCTTCTTCTCTCCGCCGCTGAAGCCTTCGTTGACGCTGCGCTCCGCGAAGGACGGATCGATCGAAAGGGCCTCCATAGCGCCCTTCATCTCCTTGACCCACAGCCTCAACTTGGGCGCCTCGCCGCGCACGGCGGTTACTGATGTGCGAAGGAAATTCGACACCGAGACCCCGGGCACCTCGACGGGGTACTGCATGGCCAGGAAAAGGCCCGCCCGGGCGCGCTCGTCGACGCTCATCTGCAGGACGTCCTCGCCGTCGAGGGTGATGCTGCCGCTGGTCACGGTGTATTTCGGGTGTCCGGCGATGACGTAGGCGAGGGTCGACTTGCCCGAGCCGTTGGGGCCCATCACCGCATGGGTCTCGCCGCCACGAACGGTCAGCGTGACGCCCTGCAGGATCTCGCGTGGACCGGATTCGGTCTCCACGGAGGCGTGCAGGTCCTTGATCTCCAGGGTGGACATGTCTCTCCTTGAGGGTGGTGGCTAGGCCGGGGGGCCGGGGACGGATACGGATGCGTCCGCGACCAGGACGCGGGCGTTGTCGCCCTCGCCTTGGATCTCGACCGCGAAGACGGGGACGGGGACGGTCGCGGGTAGCGACAGTGGCACTCCGGTGCGCAGGTCAAAAGCCGATCCGTGCAACCAGCACTCGATCGCACAATCGCTGACCTCCCCCTCGGAAAGGGGCACATCGGCGTGCGAGCACACGTCGAGAATCGCGTAGACAGCGCCGTCGCAGCTAGCCACGGCGACCGCCCGATCGCCAACGAGCACTCGGAGAGCACCGCCATCGGGAATGTCGCCAAGGGCACAGACGTCGACCATGGGCATCAGTCGTCGTCCTCCTCAATGCCGCTGCCGGACAGGTCGACGCCGAGACGGGAATCGACGTTCGCCATGACGGTGCTGGCAACGTCAGGCACGCCCAGGCGCATCAGCACGTCCGCGAAGAAGCCACGAACCACGAGAACCCGGGCGAGATCCTCTGGAATTCCTCGTGCACGCAGGTAGAAGAGCTGCTCGTCATCGAAGCGACCGGTGGCACTGGCGTGTCCCGCTCCGACGATCTCGCCCGTCTCGAGTTCGAGGTTGGGGACGGAGTCGGCTCGCGCTCCATCGGTCAGGAGGAGGTTGCGGTTGACCTCGTAGGTGTCGATTCCGGTGGCACCCGAACGCACCAGGACGTCTCCGATCCACACGGTGTGGGCCCCGCTGCCCTGGAGAGCCCCCTTGTAGAGGACAGAGCTGCGGCAATTCGGGATGGCGTGGTCGACAAAGACGCGGTGTTCTTGGAATTGCCCGGACTCAGCGAAGAAGAGGCCCAGGAGTTCAGCGTCGCCCCCGGGCTGGGCGTAGGACACCGTCGGCGAGATGCGCACGACGTCGCCGCCGAGGGTCACGTGACCCATGAGAAGACGAGCGTCACGCCCTAGGACTGCATCGTGGCGGCCCAGGTGGACGGCTTCGCGATCCCATCCCTGCACAGACACCACGGTCAACGATGCTGAGTCGCCCACGCGGATCTCGACGTTTTCAGCGAGTACGCCGGTGCCGCGATGGTCGAGGATCACCGTCGCCGTGCTGAACGGCTCAGCCTCGATCACCAGGTGGGCGCCCGCCGCCTCCCCGCGCCCGACGACGTCGATGCGTGCCGCGCCCACGGTCTCGCGGGGAACGCGCACGACGTAGGCGGATGGGGCACTGGTCAAGGCGCGGGCGGAGACGATGTCGGTGGGGATGAGAGTGCGACCCACTCGGGGGTCGTCGAGCGAGACTGCCTCGACGTCGATGCCTTCTCCCGACACGACGATGTCGACGGAACCCGAGAGCGCCTCGCCCGAGGCGTGCAGCCCGGCAAGCCGAGCGAGGGGAGTGAAACGCCACTCCTCCTCGCGGCCCGTCGGGACCGCGTGATCTGCCGCCGATCGCGAGCTCACCCGCGGAGAGTGGTCGGTGGCGGGGGTGGTCGTCATTAGCCGACGGCCCCTTCCATCTGGAGCTCGATGAGGCGATTGAGCTCGAGTGCGTATTCCATCGGCAGCTCACGCGCGATCGGCTCCACGAAGCCGCGCACGATCATGGCCATGGCCTCGTCCTCGGACAGGCCGCGCGACATCAGGTAGAAGAGTTGGTCCTCACTGATCTTCGAGACCGTGGCCTCGTGGCCCATCGAGACGTCGTCCTCACGAACGTCGACGTAGGGGTAGGTGTCGCTGCGCGAGATGTCGTCTACAAGAAGCGCATCACACTTCACGGTGCTCCGGGAACCATGTGAGCCCTCGAGCACCTGGACGAGGCCGCGGTAGGACGTGCGACCGCCGCCGCGAGCCACCGACTTGGAGACGATGTTGGATGAGGTGTGAGGTGCCGCGTGGACCATCTTGGCGCCCGCGTCTTGGTGCTGGCCCTCGCCTGCGAAGGCCACCGACAGCGTCTCGCCCTTGGCGTGCTCGCC
>JBJTIQ010000078.1:0-5961 GCA_046095085.1 Actinomycetota bacterium
GTCCCTGGCGGGCTTCGCGCAGCGACGATTGAACTGGCAGGTCGATCCCCAGCACGTCATCGTGCTCGGCGACGTGCTGGCCGCGATGTCGGAGTCCCTCGGACGCCTCACTCCGCCGGCGTCGTCGATCGTGATCACGCCTCCGGTCTACCCGCCCTTCTTCTCCACGGTGCGCCGCGTCATCGAGCGCCCGCTCGTCGAGGTGCCGCTCATCGATGGACGCGATCTCGACCTGGCGGGTCTCGCAGCGGCCTTTGCGCGACCCGACGTGTCCGCGTTCCTGCTGTCGAGCCCGCACAATCCGACGGGCACGATCCACTCCCGGGAGACGCTCGAGCAGGTAGCTCGACTGGCCCGAGCGCATGGGGTCACGGTCGTCGCCGACGAGGTGTGGGCGCCGCTGCCGCTGCACGGCCGCACGGTCGTGCCCTACCTCTCCCTGGGCGAGGAGCTCACCGGTCCCGACGTGTCCCTCATCGCCGCGAGCAAGGCATTCAACCTGGCCGGGCTGAAGTGCGCCCAGGTCGTGGCCGGCTCCGCCGAGACCGCTGCCGCGCTGCGTGAGCGCATACCCGTCGAGGTGACCTACTCCGCCAGCCAGTTCGGTGTCATCGCGTCATCGACGGCCTATCGTGACGGCGACGCATGGCTCGACGACACCCTCACCGTGCTCAGTGCGAATGCCGACCTCCTGGCAGGGCTCCTGTCGAGGCGACTGCCGCGCGTCCGCTACACGCCCCCCGAGGCGTCCTACCTCGCGTGGCTGGACTGCCGGGACCTCGGCCTGGGCGACGAGCCTGCGCGAATCTTCCGCGAGCGCGGCCGCGTTGCCCTCAACGAGGGCGCGGAGTTCGGGGAGCAGGGCCGGGGCTTCGTCCGGTTGAATCTGGCGACTACCCCAGACGTGCTTGAGGAAGCCGTCGTGCGGATGGCGGCCGCCGTATCGACGTGACCGGCCTGAGCGCCCAGCAGTCCGAGCGACTCCAGGCCTGGGGGATCACGGCGCTTGGCCCGGTGGATGACCACCCTTTCGCCTGGTGGGCAACGAGGAACGACGAGCATCTCGTGCTCAAGGCGGGGGATCCCGCGGCGCGCGCGCGGGAGGCTGCGGCGTTGCGCGCCTTCGTGTCTGGTGCGGCACCGGTTCGGGAGTTCGATGCCCGGCTGGGCCTGCTTGTCACCGAGCGTCTGCTGCCGGGCGATGACATTCGACCTCTCGCGCGCGCCGATGACGACGAGGCGACGCGAGTCGTGGCCACCATTGCGATCCGCCTTCGAGATCAGCAGGGCCCGGTAGCCGATCTCCCGTCGCTCGCCGAGATCGGCGCCGCCTTCGACGGTCCCAGGGATGCACGGCTCTCCGATCCACTGCGCGATCGTGCCCGCGCCGTGTACGCCGAACTCGTCGAGACACCGGTCGAGGCCGTCGCGTTGCATGGCGACCTCCACCACATGAATGTGCTCCGCGACGGCGCGGGATGGCGCGCCATCGACCCGCACGGCTGGGTGGGCGACCCGGCGTTCGAGGCGGCAGCACTGCTAGCCAACCCACGCGGATTGATGGAGGGGGGTGACGCACGCGGGATGGATGGCCGTGGCCTCGCCCGTCATTCCCAGCGGCGGGCGGAGATCTACGCCGAGACGGCGGGCCTGGAGCTCGAGCGCGTGCGCGCCTGGGGCCTCGTCGGGTGCGTGATCGCCGAACTGTGGATGCTGGAGTCCCACGACCTGGTGCACGGGGCGCCCACGGCCGTGGCCGAGGCGCTCCTCGCCGAGGGGCTGTGATCAGGCGAGGGATGCGGTGTCGATGACGAATCGGTAGCGCACGTCGGAGTCCTTCACGCGCTGCCACGCCTCATTGATGTCGGCGATATCGATTACCTCGACGTCCGCGATGATGTCGTGAGTGGCACAGAAGTCAAGCATCTCCTGAGTCGCGTCGACGCCGGCGAGCATGTATCCCTTGATGGAGCGCGCGCCACCGATGAGATTGCCCGCATTGAACGTGAGGTCCTCGACCGGGATGCCGACAATCGCGAGCGTGCCGCGGGTCCGCAGCGTCTTGAGGTAGCCATCGACGTCGACGCCGGAGGATGCCGTGCAGACCACGAGGTCGAAGCTGTCGCGCAGTGCCTTGAGCGCCTTCGGATCGGACGTGGCGACGAATGCATCGGCACCCAGGCGCAGGGCGTCGGCCTCCTTGCCCGGGCTGTGGCTGATGACGGTGACGCGCGAGCCCATCGCCTTGGCAATGCGCACGGCCACGTGCCCTAGGCCACCGAGGCCGACCACGGCCACCTCTGCTCCCGGCCCGGCATGGTCCTTGAGGGGCGGGTAGACGGTGATGCCCGCGCACAGCAGGGGAGCCACGGCAAAGGTGTCGGGCCCCTCGGAAATGCGGAGCACATAGTCGGAGTCGACGACGATGTGATCGGAGTAGCCGCCATGAGTGGGCGTTTCTCCATCGCGCTCGTAGCCGTTGTAGGTGGTCGACCAGTCGGGGCAGAGATTGTGGTGACCGTCGTCGCACATGTCACACTCTCCGCACGAGGCGACGTAGCATCCGACGCCTACGCGGTCGCCGACGGCAAACCGCGTGACCTCGGAGCCGGCGGCACTGACAGTGCCGACGATCTCGTGGCCCGGGACCATCGGGAAGATGTCCATGCCCCAGTCGGACTCGGCCTGGTGAATGTCGGAGTGGCACACGCCGCAGGCGGCGATGTCGATGAGCACGTCGCGCGGGCCCACGTCACGACGCGTGATCGTCATGGGCGCCAGACGAGCCTTCGACGTCTGCGCTCCATACGCGCGTGCCTGCATCAGTGCCTCCCTGGTCAGTGGACGTCGAATTCAAGCACCGTGGTCGCGGCGTACTCCTCGCCGGGGCGAAGCACGCAGGGCCCCAGGCTGGGCTGGTTGGGAGCATCGGGGAACCGTTGGGCCTCGAGCGACATCGACTGGTGCACCTCGAAGGGCGGCTTGAGGTTGTTGCCGCTGTACACCTGCATGCCCGGGGCATCGGTGAGGACGCGCATGATGCGACCGGAGCCAGCATGTCGCAGCTCGGCCCCGACCTGGAGGCCGTCGCCTTCCAGCAGGTAGCAGTCGTCGAGGCCTCCCGTGGCGTCGAGGACGGGACCGAGCAACTCGGGCGAGTTGAGGTCGTAGGCGGTGTCGACGACATCGGCGACGCCGCAGGGAATCTGCGTGGCGTCAGTGAGCAGCCGGCGGGAAGCGGGCACCCGAAGGTCGTGGTCGGCGATCGACCGCGATCCGGCCAGGTTCCAGTAGCCGTGATTGGCCATGCTGATCACCGTTGGAGCATCAGCGGTCGCGACGTAGTGCATCGCGATGCGCGCGTTGGACACGACGTAGGTGGTCCGTGCGTCCATCCGCCCGGGGAATCCCATGTCGCCATCCGGGCTCGTCAGCGTGAACGTCACGGTGACGGCATCGCGATCATCGGTGATGTCATCGACCCGCCAGATGAGCCGGTCCCAGCCGTGCGCGCCTCCGTGCAGGGTGTTGGGGCCGTTATTGACGTCGAGGAGGTAGCGGTTGCCGTCGAGGGTGAAGGTCCCTCCCGCGATGCGATTGGCGTAGCGCCCGAGAGTGCCCCCCAGGTGCGGGTTCAGCGCGTGGACGGCGTGGTCGGCGACGGTCGGCAGGGATAGGTGCACGCCGCCGAGGTTGCCATCGCGATCCGGCACGTAGACCTCGCGAATCGCGGCGCCCAGCGACAGCAGTTGCACGCGGATGCGCGCGAGCGAGATCTCGATGACCGTGACCTCGCCAGCGTCGGTGGGCTCGTTCCACGTGCTTACGCTCATGCGGTGCCCAGCGCAGCGTCGACGACATCGCGTGCTGCGGCCTGCACCTGCGCGAGATGCTCCGGGCCGCGGAAGGACTCGGCGTAGATCTTGTAGACGTCCTCGGTGCCGGAGGGGCGCGCGGCGAACCATGCCGAGGCGGATTCCACCTTGAGGCCGCCGATGGGCGCATCGTTGCCAGGCGCGCGAGTGAGCACGCGGGTGATGGGCTCGCCGGCGAGCTCGGTCGATGTCACCTGCTCGGGGGCCAGCGCTGCGAGTGCGGCCTTCTGCTCGCGCGTGGCGGGGGCGTCGATCCGCGCGTAGGCCGGATCGCCGAAGCGCTCGGTCAGTGCGCGGTAGTGCGCAGAGGGCGACGCGCCTGTCGTCGCCAGGATCTCCGAGGCGAGCAGGGCGAGGATGATGCCGTCCTTGTCGGTCGTCCACACCGATCCGTCTCGCCGCAGGAACGACGCACCCGCGGACTCCTCGCCGCCGAAGCCCACGCTGCCGTCGATGAGTCCGGGGACGAACCACTTGAATCCGACCGGCACCTCCCACAGCGTGCGCTCGAGGCTCTCGGTTACGCGGTCGATCATCGAGGAGCTGACGACCGTCTTGCCGACGGCAGCGTCGCGTCGCCAGGAGGTGCGGTGGCGGAAGAGGTAGTCGATTGCCACCGAAAGGAAGTGATTGGGGTTCATGAGCCCGGCGTCGGGCGTGACGATGCCGTGTCGATCGGAGTCGGCATCGTTGCCGGTGGCGATGTCGTAGGACGCTCGCTGTGCGATGAGCGACGCCATGGCGTGTGGCGACGAGCAGTCCATGCGGATGTTGCCGTCCCAGTCGAGGGTCATGAAGCGCCAGGTCGGGTCGATGCGCGGGTTGACCACCGTGAGGTCGAGGCTGAAGCGCTCGGCGATGGCCGCCCAGTAGTCGACGCTGGCCCCGCCCAGGGGATCGGCCCCGATGCGCACGCCGGCCCCGCGGATCGCGTCGATGTCTACCACCGACGGAAGATCGTCGACGTAGGTGCCGAGGTAGTCGTAACGGTGGGTCGTCGCGGCGGCGAGCGCGCGGGGGAGCGGCACGCGTCGCACCCCGTCGAGACCGAGGGCCAGCAGCTCATTGGCGCGGTCCTGGATGCCCGCGGTGATGTCGGATCCCGCCGGGCCGCCGTCGGGCGGGTTGTACTTGAAGCCGCCGTCACGCGGCGGGTTGTGGGATGGCGTCACGACGATGCCGTCGGCCCGCCCGGGATCCGCGGCTGATCGGCCGCGGGTGTGCGCAAGGATCGCGTGGGACACCGCGGGCGTCGGCGTCAGGGCTTCGCGGTCGTCGATGCACACGGTCACGCCGTTGGCGGCGAGGACCTCGAGAGCGGTCGACCATGCGGGCTGGCTCAGCGCGTGCGAGTCGCGACCCAGGAAGAGGGGGCCTTGGATGCCGTGCTTCTTGCGGTATTCGCAGATGGCCTGGGTGGTCGCGGCTATGTGGTCGTCGGTGAAGGCGGCGGCGAACGACGATCCGCGGTGGCCCGACGTGCCGAAGGCCACGAGCTGGCCGGGATCCTGGGGGTCAGGGTGCTGGGTGTAGTAGGCCGTGACCAGCGCCGCGATGTCGACCAGGTCGGACTCCTCCGCGGGGAGCCCCGCGCGCGGGTGGGTGGCCATGCGCACATCTTGCCGCTCCGTCGGGCCGTCGCGCAGCCGCATAGGCTCACGGTGTGCCAGCCGACGGTGACGCGCAGGAGATCTCGCGCGACGGCGTGCCCGATCGGCGCTACTTCCGGACTCCCGCGACCGCGCCTGGGCCCGCGGGCCCGCAGATGCTGCGCGCGATGCGCAGGATCAATCGGGATTCCCTCGGGTTCCTCGAGGGCATGAACCGTCGCTACGGGCCCGTCATGCAGTTCCCCAGTCCGTCTCCGCCCACCTACCTGGTGTCAGACCCCGAGGCGGTACGCCGGGTCCTCGTCACGCGCAACCGCAGCTATGACAAGGAGACGCTGCAGTACCGCGCGCTGTCTCTCGTGACGGGCGAGGGGTTGCTCTCGACGTCCGGTGATCGCTGGCGCTCCCGCGAGCACCGCATCGGACTCCGCCGCCAGTCGGTCCTGTACGTCGGGTGCGCCGGCCACGAGCCACCA
>JBJTIQ010000079.1:0-2733 GCA_046095085.1 Actinomycetota bacterium
GTGGCCCGCGGCTCAGATCGCGCACTGATCGTCGCCGACATGCCCTTCGGCTCCTACCAGGCCTCCGTCGACATCGCGATGGCGTCGGCCATGCGCTTCATGAAGGAGGGCGGTGCGCACGCGGTCAAGATAGAAGGCGGCCAGCGCGTGCTGCCCCAGGTCGAGGCACTCGTCGCCGCCGGCATCCCCGTCATCGGCCATCTGGGCCTGACGCCGCAGTCGGTCAACGTCCTCGGCGGCTACCGCGTGCAAGGACGCGGCGAGGCGGGCGAGCTCCTGCTGCGCGACGCCAAGGCGCTCGAGGCGGCCGGCGCCAGCGCCGTCGTGCTCGAGGTCGTCCCGGCCGAGCTGGCGGCGCATGTCACCGAGATCCTCACTATCCCCACCATCGGCATCGGGGCGGGGTCGGCCACCGACGCGCAGGTGCTCGTATGGCAGGACATGGCCGGGCTCACCGCCGGGCCCAAGCCACGGTTCGTCAAGCAATACGCCGACCTGCGCACAGCGCTGTCGTCAGCCGTATCGACCTGGGCCGACGAGGTGCGTGAGGGCACCTACCCGGCCCCCGAGCACTCCTACGAGTAGTCAGCCCTAGACGTCGGTGATTCGCACGCCCGCGTGCGCCTTGTAGCGGCGGTTCATGGAGATCAGGTTGGCCGTGAAGGCCTCGACCTGGCCCGCATTGCGCAGGCGCCCGCCGTAGATCCCGCGCATTCCCGGGATCGTGTTGGCCAGGGCCTGCACCGTGTCGGTGGCCTCCCGATCGTCTCCGAGCACGAGGACGTCCGTCTCGATGCGATCAACGCCCTCATCGAGCAGCAGCACGGCCGACACGTGATGGAACGCCGCGACCACGCGCGAATCCGGGAGTAGCCCCGCCGCCTGCTCGGCAGCCGACCCTTCGGTCACCGCGAGGCCGAACGCGCCCTGCTTGTCGAAGCCCAGCGGGTTGACGCAGTCGACGACGATCTTGCCCGCGAGGTCATCGCGCAGCGAAGCGACCGTCTCGGCATGACCGTCCCAGGGCACCGCGACGACGACCACGTCGCTCTCGCGTGCGCAGTCGGCATTCGACATGCCCCGCGCACGACCGGGCAACTCCGCGGCCGCGGCGGCCGCGCGATCGGCATCACGCGACCCGAGGATGACGTCGGCACCCGCCATCGCGAAGCGGCGCGCCAGGCCACGCCCCTGCTCGCCCGTGCCGCCAATGAATCCGACCGTCAGCAACCGAACGTCTGGGAGGTCGCGAGGGTCGAGGCTGGTCGTCGTCATGGGCAGCATCCTGTCAGTCACCCGTGCATCCGGCACACTCTGCGCATGCACGCCAAGAGGCGCATCCGGATGGACCTGACCCCGCTTCGCACCTCACCGCAATTCCGGCTGCTCTTCGCCGGCGGAATGGTGACGTCCCTGGGCTCGATGGTCACCTACGTCGCCCTGCCCTTCCAGGTGGCCGAACTCACCGGCTCCTTCGTGGCCGTGGGCCTGATAGGAGTCGCCGAACTCGTTCCCCTCGTCGTCTTCGGCCTCTACGGCGGCTCTCTGGCCGACCGCCTGGACAAGCGCCACCTCGTCATCGCCGGGGAGATCGCCGCCTTCGTGCTCGCGGCGATCCTGGCCGTCAATGCGTTCCTCCCGGAGCCCCACCTGGCCGTGATCTACGTGGTCGCGATGCTCTTCGCCGCGGTCGACGGCCTGCAGCGCCCTTCCCTGGACGCCATCCTGCCGCGGGTCGTCAGCAACGACGAGCTATCGGCGGCGGGGGCCCTGAACTCGCTGCGCGGCAACATCTCGTCGATTGCCGGCCCCGCGATCGGCGGCCTTATCATCGCCGCAGCGGGTCCCAGTGCGGCGTACTCGCTCGACGCACTCAGCTTCGTCATCAGCGCCACCATCCTGTGGCGCCTGCGCCCGATCCCGCCGCTGACCACGGAGGTTGCCGAGCGCAGCCTTCGCCACATCGCCGCCGGCATCCGATACGCGTGGAGTCGCAAGGACATCATGGGCACATATGCCGTCGACCTTGCGGCCATGACGTTCGCCTTCCCGTTCGCACTCTTCCCCTTCATCGCCGAGGACTTCGCCGCACCGTGGGCCCTGGGATTGCTGTATTCCGCGGGTTTCGTCGGCGGAATGGCCTTTGGCCTCACGAGCGGATGGACCACGCGCATTCGCCACCACGGGCGCGC
This sequence comes from Actinomycetota bacterium, assembly GCA_046095085.1. Classification (GTDB taxonomy): domain Bacteria; phylum Actinomycetota; class Actinomycetes; order S36-B12; family S36-B12; genus Mxb001. Next base: position 2,193 of record JBJTIQ010000079.1, read on the forward strand.
GGTGGCGTTCGCAGCCATCGCCTGGGGCGCAGCCATTGGCCTGACGGGAATCGCGCCCACTATCTGGTGGGTCCTCGGCTTCCTCGTCCTAGCCGGCTACTTCGACATGCTTAGCGGCCACTTCCGCCAGTTGATGTGGAACCAGTCGATTCCGGACGACATGCGGGGCCGCATGGCCGGGATCGAGATGCTCAGTTACTCGATCGGCCCTCTGCTCGGGCAGATCCGCAGTACGTCTGCCGCACAGTTGACATCCCTGAGAGCGTCGCTGGCGTCCGGAGGGGTGATCTGCGTGGTGGCCGTCACACTCGCGTGCGCCACGTTCCCCGCGATGTGGCGGTACGACGCGACGCGCGACGCGCGCACCGAAAGAAACCGGCAGGGCGGTGCAGGTGGGGAGATTGGGACGTAATGGTGCCCTCAAACCCCGCTAACGGGGAGGACTAGCACGTCAATCGCCGAAAAATGTGACGCGACACACGGAGGCGACAAAATGCGGCGATGTCGCGAAATCACCGGATGATCTGCCATGGTTGTCCTT
>JBJTIQ010000080.1:0-3868 GCA_046095085.1 Actinomycetota bacterium
CTTTACGCCCGCGCTCGAGGAGACGCTGCTGGGCTCGACCGGGAGCCTGCTCGTGCCAGCGATCGTCGTCATCGGCATCTCGCTGCTACTGATCCCCGTGATCGCCGTCTTCCCTCGCTACGTCAGACGTGCGCAAACGGACGTCGCGTCACCGGGCGACTAGAGGTCTGACACGAAGGCAGGGAGCTATCCGGTCGAGACCACGCAGTCGGTCTCGAGATGAGTGATGTTCTTCAGGATCGTTCCCAGGGTCTTGGCCTGCTTCTTCCAGTCCTTGCTGGGCGCGAGGACAACGCTGGCCTCGATCGCATTGCCGTCGGCCGACGAGCTCACCCTCACGGAGATCATCGCCGTCACGGGCATCGCCGCCATTCCGCTGATCGAACGCGTGCCCTTGACGAGGAATGACTGGGTCTTCTCACCGGGACCCTCGTCGATTGGGTAGGCCTTGGTCACCGTCACACCCGACAGACCCTCGGCCTTGTAGGCGTCCACGATGGCAGCCAGCGCCTGCTCGGTGTCCATGGGCACCGGCAGCGGACCCTCGCCGATGCCGACGAGCATCGTCCCGGTCGGCGAACTGATGTCGAGGCCGCACTTGGAGTGCTTGGCGGTCCACTTCTTGGTCGGCACCCAGTAGACCCAGCCTCCCGGTGCCATGCGGACCCAGGTGCTGGGCACGCCGGTGGGGGTCTCGGCCTCGGGCGCCGCGTGCGCCGGGGCAGCGAGCGGGGACAGTGCGAGAGCCGCGAGGACGGCCACTGCCGGTCGGAGGAGTCGGTTCATGGCGGGAGTATGACCCCGCGGGAGGCTGGGAGTCCACCGTTCGACGCCCCTTGCTCCACGACAGGCCCTAGCGTTCCTCCCACGTCCACGGAGGGAGATCCATGTCCGCCCAGCGCGACCGCCTCGATCCTGCCTCGAGGGAGCCGCTCGAGATGCTGCTTGCGGCAATCCCCGGTGGGTTCAACTCCATCCCCGACATTGCCGAGCGACGCGCCTTCGTCCATGGCCTTCTGGCAGCGCAGATGGCCGAAGTGCCTCCCAACGACCGCGTGGTGGCGGAGGACCGGATCGTCCAGGGCAGCGGCGGCGCTCGCGACATTCGCGTGCGCATCTACACCCCGGTCGACGCAACGGGCCTGACGCTACCTGGCATCTTCTACATCCACGGTGGCGGGATGATCATGGGCAGCATCGAGGCCAACGAGCTCACCTGCGCCATGCTCTGCGAGACGGTCAATGCCGTGGTCATCTCGACCGACTACCGCAAGGCTCCGGAAGATCCGCATCCCGCGCAGTCCGACGACTGCTACGCCGCGCTCGCGTGGACCGTCGATCACGCCGGTGAGCTCGGTATCGACGCGGGTCGGCTCGCCATCTTCGGTGGGAGCGCCGGAGGCAACCTGGCCATCGCCGTATCCCTGATGGCGCGCGACCGGGGAACCCCGGCCATCTCCTTCGTCATGGCCCCCTACCCCATGCTCGACGACCGCAACGAGACGCCGTCGAGTCGCGACATCACCGAGGTCGGCATCTGGGACCGGTCCGGCAACGTCGAGGCGTGGGCGTGGTTCCTCGGTGGCGTCGCGGCCGACGGATACGCCGCACCTGCTCGCGCGACCGACCTTCGCGGCCTGCCCCCGATGTTCATCGACGTGGGCGACATGGACCTCTTCCGCGACGAGGACGTCGACTTCGCGGGCCGGCTCCTGCAGGCGGGCAACCCCCTCGAGTTCCACGTCTACCCCGGCGCCTACCACGCATCAGAGGTCTTCGCGCCGACAGCAGAACTGAGCCAGCGCATCTGGGGCACGCGCGTGGCCGCCCTGAAGCGAGCGCTGCACGGATGAAGGCCACCATCTTCGACGGCACGACGGTCAAGCCCTACGACCCAGGCGATGCGCAAGCCCTGTCGACGTCCACCCCCTATGTGTGGATCGCTGCCGCCGTCACCGAAAACCCCGATCCGCAGGTGAGCCAACTCCTCAATCAGATGGGCTTCAGCGACATCGTGGCCAACTACACCACGCGCAAAAGTTCCAGCGGGATGTTCCAGGCGTTCGGCGACAACATGCTGGCCAGCACCTACGCCACGGCCGACGATCACAGCGCCCCGGTGCTCGTCCACTGCGTCTGGAACGCCGGCTGCTTCGTCACGATCCAGCAGGGCGCCGACCAAGCCATCGCAACGGCCCTGGAGGACATCAAGCCCCGTGCGGCGCAGCTCTTCACGCAGCCCGGTCCCGTGCCCGGAATCCTGCTCCAGCTGATTCTCGACAGCATCGATCGCCAACTCACCGACCTGGAGACCGAGGTCGGCCTGCTCGACGGGCAGATCATCGTCACCGCCAATCCGAGCCAGACGACCCAGTTGCAGCAACTGCGAGCACCGATCGAGGGCCTCGTCGCGGCCATCCCGCCCTACGCCCAGAACCTGTCGCAGTCGCTCGTGGATCCGAGTTCCCTGCCGGGGGTGGACTCCGGGGGTGCCGAGGCACTGCAGACCTACCAGGCCGGCGTCAACGACGTCGTCCAGCGCATCAGCAGTATTGCTGGCGACGTGCGCAACGCGATCCAGGACTACCAGGGCCAGGTGAGCGCGGCATATGGCTACCGCATCAATCAGCTGACTCTCGTGTCGACGATCTTCCTGCCCATCACCTTCATGACCGGCTACTTCGGCATGAACTTCCAGTGGCTGCTCAACTCCACGGTGAGCTTCGTCTCGTGGGCGATCTTCGGCTTCCTGCTGCCGGTCGGGGCGGTGATCGTCTCGGCGCGCCTCCTGGGCCGCGGGGGATTCAAGGTCGGGCACGGCACGAGTTTCCATCTGGCGCACCACAAGCGGGGCACGTCCGACACGGCGGCGCCGAAGCCACCCCAGACGTGACCACCGTCCTCGCCATCGATCAGGGCACCTCGGCGACCAAGGCCGTCGTCGCCGATGATTCCGGGCCCCTGGTCGACGTGGACGTGCCCGTCACGGGAACGACGTACGACGATCCGCGCGTCGAGCAAGATCCGCTGGCGCTCCTCGACAGCGTCATGGCCGCCGGTCGGGCGGCCCTGTCCCGCAGCCCCGTCATCCCCGCCGCCATCGGACTCGGCAACCAGGGCGAGACCGTGCTCGCATGGAACCTGCGTACCGGCGAGCCCCTCGGGGCTGCCCTGTCGTGGCAGGACCGACGGTCGTCCGCGATCACGGAGGCGATGGATCCCGACACCGCTGACGCGCTTCTGGCACTCACCGGCCTTCCGCTCGATCCCTACTTCGCCGCCCCGAAGATGGCCTGGCTTCGCCGCGAGCTGGGCGGCACGATCGGACCCGACGTCGCCATCACGACCCTCGACGCGTGGACGACCTTCCGATTGACCGGCGAGTTCGTCACCGATGCGGCCACTGCGTCACGCACCATGCTGCTCGATCCACGCACGCTCGACTGGTCGGCCGAGGCCCTCGGGGCGTTCGGCCTCGAGGGCCTTCCGCAGCCGCGCGTGATCGCCTGCGACGAGCACATCGGAACCACCGATGCCTTCGGTCCTTCGCTGCCGGTCATCGGTGCCATCGTGGACCAGCAGGCGGCACTGCTCGCCGAGGACTGCCGCAACGTCGGGTCGGCGAAATGCACCTACGGCACCGGCGCCTTCCTGCTGGCCAACGTCGGGGAGGACCACGCGCCCTCGCGCAGTGGCCTGGCCACATCGCTCGCCTGGGCTCTTGCCGACGGCACGCGCGCATCGTGTGTCGACGGACAGGTCTACACCGTCGGCGCGGGTGTGAGCTGGCTGCAGCGCATCGGCCTGATCGACGGTCCAGAGGACCTCGATGCCCTGGGGTCATCGGTGTCCGATACCGCGGGTGCCA
>JBJTIQ010000081.1:0-4753 GCA_046095085.1 Actinomycetota bacterium
CGTGGTCGGCGGAGGCTTCAGCGGGCTGTGGACCGCCTACCTCGCCACCGAGCGCTTCCCCGACTGGACGGTCGTGGTGCTCGAGGGCGACCGCATCGCGTCGGGTGCCACGGGACGCAACGGGGGCTTCATTGCGTCGTCGCTCACCCACGGCCTGGGCAACGGCATGTCTCGGTGGCCCGCTGACATGCCCCGCCTCACGGCCCTCGGCATGGCCAACCTCGATGAGATCGACAGCACCGTGCGCCTCGAAGGGATCGACTGCGACTTCCTGCGTTCGGGCGAGTTGGATGTCGCCGTCGCGCCCTATCAGGTCGACGGCCTGCGCGAGGTGCACGAGCAGGCGCTCAGCCTCGGCCTCGACCAGGAACTCCTCGACCGCGAGCAGGTACGCGCGCTGGTCGACTCGCCGACCTACTGCGCTGGCCTCCTCGACAGGCGCGGCGTGGCGATGGCCGACCCCGCCCGCCTGGCCTGGGGCCTGGCGGCAGCCTGCGAACGCCGCGGCGTCACCATCTTCGAGGGCACGGCGGTCACCGATCTGGCGGAGGACTCGCGGGTCATGCGCGTGACCACCGACTTCGGAAGCGTGCGCGCGCCACGAGTCGCGCTCGGGACCAGCGCCTACCCGCCCTTGCTGCGCCGGCTCGACTACTACGTCGTCCCCGTCTACGACTCGGTCCTCATGACCGAGCCACTGTCGCCGCAGCAGCGTGAGGCCATTGGCTGGCACGACCGCTTCGGCATCGGCGATGCGGGCAACCAGTTCCACTACTACCGCATGACGCACGATGGCCGGATCCTGTGGGGCGGTTACGACGCCTCCTTCTACGGCAGCTTCAACCCTCTCCATGAGCGCAAGAGCGCTCCCTTTGCTCGACTCGCCGAGCACTTCCGCTACACCTTCCCGCAGTTGGATGGCCTGCGCTTCACGCATGCATGGGCCGGCGCGATCGACACCTGCTCGCGCTTCAGTGCGTTCTGGGGAACGGCGTACTCCGGGCGAGTCAGCTACAGCGTGGGATTCACCGGACTGGGCACGGGGGCGAGTCGATTCGGGGCGCAGGTGATGCTCGACCTGCTCGGCAAGGAGCGCACCGAGCGCACAGCGCTGGAGATGGTGCGCACCAAGCCGATCCCCTTCCCGCCGGAGCCGATTCGATCCTTGGGCATCGGCATCACCCGCCGGGCCATCGACAAGGCCGACCGCAATGAGGGCAGGCGCAATCTCTGGCTGCGCACCCTCGATCGCGTGGGTCTTGGATTCGACAGCTGAGCGCGCATATCCCGCATTAGGGTGGGGGAATGGTGCGATACGGCGGACAGTACGGCCCGGACCTGACCTTCCTCGGGGTGCCACCGTGCGACCTCGATGACCCGGCAAGCTACGCCGACGCCGACGTCGTCATCATCGGAGCGCCGTTCGATGGGGGCACGTCCTACCGCAGCGGTGCCCGCTTCGGACCCCAGGCGATCCGCATGGGGTGCTACCTGGCCCACGATGGATCGCGCCCGTCCCTGGCCCTGCGCACCGATGGCCTGAAGGACCTGCGTGTCGTCGATGGCGGCGACGTGGAGATGTACAGCGGTGATGCGGCACGGTCGTGCGCCGACCTTGAGGTGGTCGTCCAGCGCGTGGCCGAGACTGGCGCGATGCCGCTCATCCTGGGTGGTGACCACACCGTCACGTGGCCCGATGTGACCGGCGTGGCGCGCGCCCGCGGATGGGGCCGTGTCTCCGTGCTGCACTTCGACGCGCACGCCGACACGGGAGACATCGAATTCGGCTCCCTGATCGGACATGGCCAGCCCATGCGGCGACTCATCGAGTCAGGCGCGGCTCGAGGGGATCGATTCCTGCAGATCGGCCTGCGCGGCTACTGGCCACCGCCTGACGTCCTCGACTGGATGGCGCAGCAGCGGATGCGTTCCTACGAGATGACAGAGATCGTCACGCGTGGCCTCGACGAGTGCCTGACCGAGGCGTTCGACATCGCCCTCGACGAGTGCGACGGCGTCTTCCTATCGGTCGATATCGACGTTGCCGACCCCGGCCACGCCCCGGGCACGGGCACGCCCGAGCCCGGCGGGCTGTCGTCGCGTCAATTGCTCGATGCCGTGCGGCGCATCTGCCTGGAGCTGCCGGTCGTCGGCATGGACGTCGTCGAGGTGTCGCCCCCCTACGACCACGCCGATATCACCGCCCTCCTCGGGAGCCGCGTCGTCCTCGAGGCGCTGTCGGCGATGGCTCGACGTCGGGCCGATGCCGCAGGGGGCCCCGCATGGGATCCCCGCCAGCCACTGCTGGCCGACAGGAAGGAGACCCCGTGAGCATGCGCGTACTCGCTGTCGGGTCGGGAGGCGTCGGCACGTCGGCGGCCCTGATCGCCCAGCGCCGCGACTTCTTCGAGCACTGGGTGGCCGCGGACTACGACATCGCACGCGCCGAGTCGATCGTGGCTCGCGCCGGCGACCCGAGATTTTCCGCTGCCGCGGTGGATGCCTCGGATCGGGAGGCCGTCACCGCACTCTGCCGCGAGCACGCGATCACGCATGTGCTCAACGTGGTCGATCCTCGCTTCAACATGCCGATATTCGATGGGGCCTTCGATGCGGGCGCCAACTACCTCGACACCGCGATGAGCCTGTCGCGACCGCATCCCGAGCGACCCCACGCCGACACGTTCGTGAAGCTGGGCGACGAGCAGTTCGACAAGTCGCCCGAGTGGGAGGCCCGCGGACTGCTGGCGCTGTGCGGCATCGGTGTCGAGCCCGGCCTGGCCGACGTCTTCGCCCGCTATGCCGCCGACCACCTCTTCTCCGAGATCGACGAGCTAGGCGTGCGTGACGGCGCCAATCTCACGGTGTCCGGCTTCGACTTCGCGCCGAGCTTCTCGATCTGGACGACGATCGAGGAGTGCCTCAATCCACCGGTGATCTGGGAGAAGGACCGCGGCTGGTTCACGACGGCGCCGTTCTCCGGCGCCGAGGTGTTCGACTTCCCCGATGGGATCGGCCCCGTGGAGTGCGTCAACGTCGAGCATGAGGAGGTCCTCCTCATGCCCCGATGGATCGACTGCAAGCGCGTCACCTTCAAGTACGGGCTCGGGGATGAGTTCATCGAGGTGCTCAAGACCCTGCACAAGCTCGGCCTCGATCGCACCGACCCCGTCACCGTGCGCGGCCAGCGGGTGAGCCCGCGCGACGTGGTGGCCGCCTGCCTGCCCGATCCAGCGACGCTCGGCGATCGCATGTCCGGCAAGACGTGCGCGGGGCTGTGGGTGACGGGCACGGGCACGGACGGCGCAGCACGGGAGGTCTACCTCTACCACGTGGCGGACAACGAGTGGACCATGCGCGAATACGGCACGCAGGCCGTGGTGTGGCAGACCGCCATGAACCCCGTGATCGCGCTCGAACTCCTGGCGACCGGCGTCTGGGCGGGCAGCGGCGTGCTCGGACCCGAGGCCCTCGACGCCGTGCCCTACCTCGACCTCATGAGCGAGGGATACGGCCAGCAGTGGCACTGCCGCGAGCAGTAGCCGTCAGGCGCTGAACGCCGCCTCCACCACGTCGAGTCCCTCATGGAGCAGGGAGTCGGGGATGGTCAGGGGAGGCAGGAAGCGGATGACGTTGCCGTAGGTGCCGCAGGTCAAGACGATGACGCCCTGGGCGTGGCAGGCCTTGGCGACGCGCTGGGTGAGGTCGGGATCGGCAACGAGCGTGCCGGGCTGGACGATCTCGATGGCGACCATGGCCCCGCGGCCGCGGATGTCGCCGATCGCGGGAATGCGCGATGCCATGTCGGCGAGTCGCGTGCCGAGGATCTCGCCGATCGCGCGAGCCCGCGCGTTGAGGTCGTCGGCCTCCATCGACTCGATCGAGCCCAGGGCAGCGGCGCAGGCGATGGGGTTGCCGCCGTAGGTGCCGCCGAGGCCACCGACGTGGATGGAGTCCATGATGTCGGCGCGGCCCGTGACGGCTGCGAGAGGAAGTCCGGCCGCGATGCCCTTCGCCGTCGTGATCAGGTCGGGGACGATGCCCTCGTGCTCGCACGCGAACCACTGGCCCGTGCGACAGAAGCCGGTCTGCACCTCATCGGCGATGAAGACGATGCCGTGCTGCGTGGCGTAGTCGCGCAGGGCCTGGAGGAATCCGGGCGCCGGCACGATGAACCCACCCTCGCCCTGGATGGGCTCGATGAGGATCGCGGCAATGCTGCCGCCGCCGATCTCCTTGTCCATCTTGGAGATCGCCCACGCGGCCACCTCGGGACCGCCGTGCGGGCCGTCGTGGAAGGGGTAGGACATCGGCATGCGGTAGACCTCGGGAGCGAATGGTCCGAAGTTGTGCTTGTAGGGCATCGACTTGGCGGTCAGGGCCATCGTGAGGTTGGTCCGACCGTGGTAGCCGTGGTCGAACACGACGACGGCCTGGCGCTTGGTGAACGACCGGGCGATCTTCACCGCGTTTTCGACGGCTTCCGCGCCGGAGTTGAACAGGGCCGATCGCTTGGCGTGGTCGCCGGGGGTCAGCCTGTTGAGCGCCTCGCAGACCTCGATGTAGCCGGCGTAAGGGGTGACCATGAAGCAGGTGTGCGTGAAGTCGGCTGCCTGGCGTTGCACCCGCTCCACGACCCGGGGATTGGCATTGCCCACGGTGGTGACGGCAATGCCCGATCCAAGGTCGATGAGGGAGTTGCCGTCGACATCGACGATGACGCCACCGCCCGCGCGCTCGGTGAAGACGGGCA
>JBJTIQ010000082.1:0-9605 GCA_046095085.1 Actinomycetota bacterium
GATCGCGCCACGGGCCTGCTGGACCTGATGGCCGCGGGCTACCTCCAGGAGGGCAAGCGCTACGTCACCATCGCTGTGGGGTGCACCGGCGGCAAGCACCGCAGCGTGGCGATGGCCGAGAACCTGGCCGCACGCCTGGTGCGGCAGGGCGTGGAGACACTGGTGGTGCACCGCGACCTCGGCCGAGAGTGAAGCACCGCACGTGACCTCGATCGTGGCGCTCGGTGGCGGCCATGGACTGTCTGCCACGCTTCGCGCCTTACGCACGCTCGATATCGAGCCAATTGCCGTCGTTGGCACAGGCGATGACGGGGGTTCGAGTGGTCGGCTACGCGAGCACCTGGGAGTGCCACCGCCCGGGGACCTGCGCATGGCACTTGTCGCATTGGTGGGTGACGGTTCCGGCAGCGCACTGTGGCCACGCGTACTCCAGCACCGATTCGGCGGCACGGGAGACGTGGAGGGGCATGCTCTGGGCAACCTCCTGCTCGTCGCCCTCTGGGAGGAAACCGGCGACATCGTGGCAGGCCTCGATCGGCTCGGGCGAGTGCTGGAGGCTCGTGGGCGGGTCCTTCCCAACAGCATCGATCCCGTTGTGGTCGCGGCGCGTGTCCGCACCGATGACGGTGTTGTCGATGTCGTCGGACAGGCGCGTCTCACGGCGACGCGAGGCGAGATCGAGTCCTTGCGCCTGGTGCCCGAGGATCCGCGTGCATGCCCCGAGGCTGTCAGCGCGATCGAGTCCGCCTCTGCGATTGTCTTCGGCCCGGGATCTTGGTACACGAGCGTGCTGCCTCATCTCCTGGTGCCCGACATCCGCAACGCGCTTGAGCGCAGCTCGGCAAGGCGGATCCTGGTGCTCAATGCCGCGCCTCAGGCGGGCGAAACCGAGGGCTTCGCGGCGCACGCCTATCTCGAAGCCTGGGACCGCCTCTTCCCCGGCATCGGGCTTGACGTCGTCCTCGCCGATCCGCGTTCCGTCGCCGACACTGCTCGTTTGGCGGCCGCAGCCGGCCGCGTGGGGGCTGAGGTGCACCTGGGACAGCTCCTGGTCGTCGATGGCCACGCGCACCATCCGGACCGCCTGGCGGCCGCCCTTGGCGGCGCGCTCCCAGCAGCTACGCGGTAGGCCCGGGGGTACATGGCAGGATGGCGCGGTGGCCATGACTGCTGAGGTAAAGGACGAGCTCAGTCGACTAGCCGTCACCAAGAGCTGCTGCCGCAAGGCGGAGGTCTCAGCCCTCCTGCGATTCTCCGGTGGTCTGCACATCGTGGCGGGCCAGATCGTGGTGGAAGCTGATCTCGATGCGGGAGCCACTGCCCGCCGGCTGCGGAAGGACCTTACCGAGGTCTTCAACCAAGACAGCGAGATCGCGGTGATCCAGCCGAGCGGTTTGCGCAAAGGCAATCGATACGTCGTCCGAGTGATCACCGGCGGCGACAATCTCGCGCGCCAGACCGGGCTCGTCGATGGGAGCGGCCGACCCGTCCGCGGCCTGCCACCGGCCGTGGTCAGCGGCGGCGTGTGCGACGCCGAGTCAGCATGGCGCGGCGCGTTCCTGGCGCACGGCTCGCTGACAGAGCCCGGACGTTCGGCAGCCCTCGAGATCACCTGCCCCGGGCCCGAAGCCGCGCTCGCCCTCGTGGGGGCCGCCCGGCGGCTGAGCATCAGTGCCAAGTCGCGCGAGGTGCGCGGAGTGGATCGGGTGGTCATCCGCGATGGCGACGCCATTGGCGCGATGCTGACCCGCATGGGCGCTCATTCGTCGGTCCTGGTCTGGGAAGAACGGCGTATGCGTCGCGAGGTGCGAGCCACGGCCAACCGGCTCGCCAATTTCGACGACGCCAACCTTCGGCGATCGGCGCGCGCTGCCGTGGCGGCAGGCGCTCGCGTGCGTCGCGCCATGGAGATCCTCGGCGACGACGTCCCTGACCACCTCGCCGAGGCGGGGCGCCTGCGCCTGGACCACCACCAGGCCAGCCTGGAGGAACTCGGCGCCCTCGCCGATCCGCCCATGACCAAGGACGCCGTCGCCGGTCGCATACGGCGCCTTCTGGCGATGGCCGACAAGAAGGCGGCTGACCTTGGAATCCCGAGCACCGAATCAGCGCTGGATGCCGATCTAGCACTGGATTAGCGTCAATGCGTTTCAGAAACCTAGGCGCTGTGTATCCGGAACGTGCACGTGGCGTTGACTGAATTGACCGAGCGATGGGTCTGTGAGCGCGTTCGGTAGAGTGCCACTATCGACCAGCAATCGCGGGAGTTCACGTGACAATCACCGTCGGCATCAACGGTTTCGGCCGCATCGGTCGCAATTTCTACCGGGCCCTCGTTGCGTCCGGGGCAAGCGACATCGAGGTCGTGGGGATCAATGACCTGACCGACACGGCAACCTTGGCCCACCTGCTCAAGTACGACAGTGTGCTGGGGAGATTCCCGCTGCCCGTCGAGCATGCCGACGGTGAGCTCATCGTGGGAGGGCGCCGCATCCGCGTATTCGCAGAGAAGAATCCCGCCGCCCTCCCCTGGGGCAAGCTCAGTGTCTCGATCGTCATCGAGTCGACCGGGCATTTCACCGACGCCACCAAAGCACGAGCGCATCTGGATGCTGGGACCCGCAAGGTGATCATCTCTGCTCCCGCCAAGAACGAGGACATCACGATCGTCATGGGCGTCAACGAAGCGTCGTACGACCCCGCGACCCAAGACGTGCTCTCAAACGCCTCGTGCACCACCAATTGCCTGGCTCCCATGGCAAAGGTGCTCGACGACACCTTCGGCATCGAGCGCGGAATGATGACCACGATCCACGCCTACACCAACGACCAGCGCATTCTCGACTTCCCGCACTCGGATCTGCGGCGTGCCCGCGCCGCCGCCATCAACATGATCCCCACCACCACGGGGGCAGCCAAGGCCATCGGTCTCGTCCTGCCGCAGCTCAAAGGGCGACTCGATGGCTATGCGATGCGCGTGCCGACGCCCACGGGATCAGCGACCGACCTCACGGTCGAGCTCAAGTCTTCGGCAACGGCGGCAGACATCAATGCTGTGATGCGGCAGGCGGCCGAGGGGCCGCTGGCCGGCATCATGCGCTACACCGAGGATCCCATCGTTTCCAGCGACATCGTGACCGATCCGGCCTCGGTCATCGTCGATGCAGACCTCACCAATTCTATGGGCACGCTCGCCAAGGTTGTTGGCTGGTACGACAACGAGTGGGGCTACTCCAATCGACTGATCGACCTCACCCAATACGTGGGCGCGCGTCTGTGACACGACCCCTCGACGATCTCGACGTCGATGGTCGCGTCGTGATCGTGCGTAGCGACCTCAATGTCCCGCTGTCGGTCCCGGTCGAGGGGCTCGCTTCGATTTCCGACGAGGGGCGCATCGTGGCAAGCCTTCCCACGATCGATGCCCTTCGTAAGCGCGGTGCGCGCGTGGTCGTGCTGGCCCACCTGGGGCGACCCAAGGGAGTGCGCGTCCCTGAACTCTCAATGGCGCCGGTAGCCACTCGCCTGGGAGAACTCCTCCGCGCTCCCGTCTCCTTCATCGATGAAGTCTCGGGTCCAGCGGTCCAACGGGCGGTCGATGCCGCGCAGCCCGGCTCGGTCATCATGCTCCAAAACACCCGATTCGATCCGCGTGAGGCCAGCAAGGACGCCGCCGAGCGCCAGTCGCTGGCCGGCGAGTGGGCGGAGTGGGCCGATGCATTCGTCAGCGACGGCTTCGGGGTGGTGCACCGCGAGCAGGCATCGGTGACAGACATCGCCCGCCTCCTGCCCAACGCCGCGGGGCTCCTCGTCGATCAAGAGATCGCGAGCTTCTCGAGGGTCCTCAGCCAACCGGAGCGTCCCTTCATCGTGGTCATGGGTGGTTCCAAGGTGTCCGACAAGGTTGCCGTGCTCGGGCATCTGCTGGACCGGGTCGATCGAATCCTCATCGGCGGGGGAATGGCGTTCACCTTCTTGCGGGCGGAGGGGCTGCAGGTGGGCGACTCCCTCCTGGAAGAGGACATGATCCCCGTGGCTAGGCAAATCCTGGCCGACGCACGTGTCCGCGGCGTCGAGATCGTCCTGCCCCTCGATGTCGTCATTGCCAAGGAGATCTCGGCAGACGCCGAGACCGAGGTGGTCGAGGCATCGGCCATCCCAGCCGGGTGGAAGGGCCTCGATATCGGGCCGGCGACCGTGGCTGCCTTTGCCGACGACCTCGCCCATGCTCGCACCATCGTCTGGAATGGACCCATGGGCGTCTTCGAGGTCGCCCCGTTCGCCGAGGGCACGCGCGGCGTGGCCGCTGCGATGGCGGGAAGCGCGGCATTCACCGTCGTCGGAGGGGGCGACTCCGCGGCAGCCATTCGCAAACTAGGCCTCGATGAGTCGGCGTTCAATCACATCTCGACCGGCGGTGGTGCCAGCCTGGAGCTTCTCGAAGGCCGTACGCTGCCTGGCCTGGCCGTACTCGAGGAGGCACCGTGACCGATGCCCGCAAGCCGCTAATGGCAGGCAACTGGAAGATGAACCTCAATCATCTCGAGGCCATTGCCCTCGTGCAGAAGCTCGCATTCGCGCTCACCGACCAGGACTTCGATGCCGTGGACGTTTGCGTCATACCTCCGTTCACCGACCTGCGCTCAATCCAAACGCTCATCGACGGCGATGGCTACCGGATCACCTACGGCGCCCAGGACCTATCCATCCACGACTCCGGCGCCTTCACGGGGGAGATCTCCGGTGCCATGCTCGCGAGGCTGGGATGCACCTACGTCCTGGCCGGTCACAGTGAGAGACGCCAATACCACGGGGAGGGCGACGACGTCGTCGGCGCGAAGGTGCGCGCGGCATTCCGTCATGGACTCGTACCGATCCTTTGCGTTGGCGAGGGCCTTGAGGTTCGACGCGCGGGCGACCAGGTCGCTTACACATTGGCCCAGGTGGCCGGTGCCCTTGACGGCCTGTCGCCAGAGCAGGTCGGTGCCATGGTCATCGCATACGAGCCCGTCTGGGCTATCGGCACGGGCGAGGTGGCCACTCCTGCGGATGCCCAGGAGGTGTGCGCCGCAATCAGGCAGTGGGTGGCCGACTCCGTCGGCTCCTCAGCCGCCGAAACCCTGCGCGTGCTTTACGGCGGCTCGGTGAAGCTGGCCAATGTCGCCGGCATCATGGCGGAGCCCGACGTCGACGGCGCCCTCGTCGGCGGCGCGAGCCTGGATCCGGACGAGTTCGTGGGGCTGGTCCGTTATCGCCTGGTCCCGGCCGAGCCAGCCGAGGTTCCATAGGCCATCGTGGTAACGTCTGAGCGCGTTGCGGGTGCGCCGCACGCCATCCCGGGAGGCTCGAGCTCATGACCACCGCCTTGGTGATCGGATTGTCGGTTCTGCTGACGATCACGAGCGTGCTCCTCGTCGTCCTCATCCTGCTTCATCGCGGTAAGGGCGGCGGACTGTCGGATCTCTTCGGCGGCGGAGTGAGCTCTTCCATCGGCGGATCTTCGGTGGCCGAGAAGAACCTCGATCGCCTGACGATCGGCATCGGCCTGGTCTGGACCGCGTGCATCGTCGCGGTTGGGCTACTCGTTCGTACCGGTTCCTGACACTCAACTCTCCTGGAGGACAGCCTTGGCCGGAGGAAGCGCGATTCGTGGAAGCCGAGTCGGTGCGGGTCCCATGGGGGAGGCCGAGCGTGGCGAGACAGCCCCGCGTGTGTGGATCACCTTCTGGTGCGCCCGCGGTCACGAGACCACACCGAGCTTCGCGGCTGACGCCCCGATTCCCGACACCTGGGATTGCCCGCGGTGCGGATGGCCGGCCAGCCAAGACGAGCAGGCACCCCCCGCCCCGCCCAAGATCGAGCCCTACAAGACACACCTGGCCTACGTGAAGGAGCGGCGTAGCGACGCCGATGGCGCGGCGATCCTCGAAGAGGCCCTCAGCAAATTGCGCAAGGCCTGACCTCACCCCAGCAGGGCGGCCGCCTCAACGTCGACCCACAGCACGCTTGCCTCCTGACCGCGTGCGCCAGCGGCTGGGATCTCCTGCGGATCGGCTCCTGCCACGCACTGAGCCACGGCCTCGGCTTTCTCCTCGCCCGCGGCGATGAGCCAGACAGCGTGAGCGGCACGGATCGCCGCAAGGCTGAGGCTGAGCCGCACGGGCGGCGGCTTCGGCGAGTCATGCACGGCGATGACTGCAGCCGCCGCATGGACGCCCGGCGATTTCGGGAAGAGTGATGCGACGTGGCCTTCCGGTCCCATTCCGAGCATCAGTACGTCGAACGCGGGCACGTCCCGTGCCTCACCCGCATCAACGCGGAGCAGGTCTGCGTAGGTCCTGGCAGCGTCGTCGGCATCTCCCGTGTCGGCCGGCATCGGATGGACCCGCAGCGGGTCGAGTGGCAATGCGTCGAGCAGCGCAGCCCTTGCCTGGGTCTCATTGCGGTCTGGATCGCCGGCGGGAAGGTAGCGCTCATCGCCCCACCACACGTTGACACGGCCCCAGTCGACCCCATCAGCGCCAGGAGTTGACCGAACCGCGGCCAGGGATTTGATGCCTATGCCGCCGCCGGTCAGCACGATGTCGGCCACCCCACGCCGGGCCTGCGCCTGACGGATGGCGGCAACGAGTGCGGCTGCGACCTCAGCCGCAAGGGAGTCGGCATCCGGATACACGCGGACGTCGAGGTCGCTCACGGCGAAATCGCCGGTGCGGTGCCCGAAAGCGCCTCGCCATAAACCTCGTCGGGGTCCAAGCGGCGCAGCTCCTCGCTGAGGAGTTCGGGGAGGGGACGTCGGGGGAGCGCAATCGTGGAGTCGGGCACGCCGGGCCGGGAGAGAATGGCCACGTTGTTGTCGGGTCGGGCGATGCGAAGGTCGCCGGCAGGGGTGATCAGCACCCCTTCGGTGATGCCCGGACCCTCGCTCGTGCGCAACTCCACAGGGGCGTTGAGGCATTCGTGCAGCCACGACGCGAGCAGGATGGCGCTGGGGTTGTCTGGCTCGGCGGAGACGACGGCTGACCGAATCGGTCCTTGCGTCAGATCGAGCATCGACGCCAGTGCGCTGCGCCACGAGGTCAGGCGCGTCCAGGCCAGGTCGACATCGCCGGGCACGTAGCCGGCTCGCCGCTCGGCGAGGGCGCTGAGGACATCGGACGACGTGGACAGGTCGGTGATGCGCCGCTGCGCGTGGCGTCCGATGGGATCATCGGCAGGCACCGGCGGCGCATCAGCGGGCCACCAGGCGACCACCGGGGTATCCGGCAGAAGGAGCGGGATCACCACGGAGTTGGCGTGCGTGGACCGATCGCCGCGAAGGCGCACGATGGCCACCTCTCCGGGACCGTCGTCGCCTCCCACCATGACCTGGGCATCGATCTGGTCCGGTCCGCGACCCGGACGTGGGATGAGGGTCAGGATGCGCATCGGGTGCTGGCGAGCCGACAGGACGGCCGCCTCGGTCGCGTCGGAGGCGAACTCCTCGTCGGTCAGGATGAGCATCGTCAGCACCATGCCGGTTGCGGGCGAGCCCATGCGATGCCGCTCCTCGGAGATCGCATGCGAGATAGCGCCGCCGCTGGTGTCCTCGAGCCGGATCATGGCCGCCTCCAGGTGCGCCCGTCGCGGGCGATCATGTCGTAGGCCGACGTCGGCCCCCAGCCGCCCGAGGCGTACTGCTGCGGCTGCCCCAACTCCGCCCAGCGATCCAGCACGGGGTCGAGGATCTTCCAGCTGAGGTCCACCTCTGTGGTGTTGGGGAACAGCGGCGGCTCGCCGAGGAGGACGTCGAGGATGAGGCGTTCGTAGGCCTCGGGGCTGGTGTCGACGAAGGACTCGCCGTACTGGAAGTCCATGGTGACGTCGCGCACCTCCATGGTCGCGGTGCCGGGCACCTTGGAGCCGAAGCGCACGGTGATGCCCTCGTCGGGCTGGATGCGGAAGACCAGCGCATTGTCCGAGAGTTCCTCGACCGCATGGCTCTCGAACGGCAGGTGGGGTGCGCGCTTGAAGATCACGGCGACTTCGGTGACCCGCCGACCCAGGCGCTTGCCCGTGCGGAGGTAGAAGGGCACGCCGGCCCAGCGACGACTCTCGATCGTGACGCGCATCGCCGCGAAGGTCTCGGTCGTGGACGTGGGCGGTATGCCCTTCTCCTCGAGGAATCCCCGCACGGGCACGCCGCCCTGCCATCCGGCCGCGTATTGGCCGCGCGCCGTGTGCAGGTCGATGTTGTCGGGGAGGACGACGGCGCTGAGGGCCTTCTCTTTCTCCGCGCGCACCTGCTCGGCGGAGAAGGACAGCGGCTCCTCCATCGCGGTCAGGGCGAGCAGCTGCAGGAGATGGTTTTGGATGACGTCACGCGCCGCACCGATGCCGTCGTAGTAGCCCGCTCGACCGCCGATCCCGATGTCCTCCGCCTGCGTGATCTGGACGTTGTCCACGTAGTTGCAGTTCCAGATGGGCTCGAACATCGCGTTGGCGAAGCGTACCGCGAGGATGTTTTGGACGGTCTCCTTGCCGAGGTAGTGGTCGATGCGAAAGATCTGGTCGGGTGCGAACGCCGTGCTCAGCACCGCGTCGAGTGCCCGAGCGCTCGCGAGATCGTGACCGAACGGCTTCTCTACGACGACGCGCTTCCATTCATCGCCGTGCACCTGCGTCAAGCCGCATTCCTTGAGATTGGTGACGACGACGGGGAAGAGGCTCGGGGGAATCGACAGGTAGAAGACGTGATTGCCCATGGTCCCGCGCTCGGCATCGAGGGCATCGACCTCGTTCCTCAGCCGCACGTAGGCCTCCGGATCGGAGATGTCGCCCGCGACGAATCGGATGCCGGCGCTGAGTTGCTGCCAGACGTCCTCGCGGAACGGGGTGCGCGCATGCTCCCGGACGGCGTCGTGCACCTCGGCGGCGAAGTCCTCGTCCGCCCATTCGCGCCGCGCGAAGCCGACGAGTGCGAAGCCGGGCGGCAGGAATCCCCGATTGGCGAGGTCGTAGATCGCGGGCATGACCTTCTTGCGCGCGAGGTCGCCGGTGACGCCGAAGAGGACCATTCCGCAGGGACCGGCAACCTTGGGAAGTCGCCGATCCCGTGGATCGCGCAGGGGATTGCTCACGCCCGCGCGGCCTCCAGCGCCTTCGTGACCGTCTGCAGGAGCTCAGTCCACGACTCCTCGAACTTGCGCACGCCTTCGTCCTCGAGCTGCTGGCATACCTGGACCTCGCTGATGCCCAGGGCCTCGAGGGCATCCCAGACCTCTCGCGATGCCGCCTGCGTGCCCGTGACCGTGTCGCCGGCGAAGTTGGTGCTGTCGGCCGACGCGCGCAGGGTGGTCTCGGGCATGGTGTTGACGCAGCCACGCACGACCAGGCCCATGACGTACATATCGGCGGGGAACGCCGGGTCCTTGACGCCGGTGGACGCCCACAGCGGGCGCTGCGGGTGTGCGCCCTGAGCGGCGAGGGCCTGCCACCGGGGTGAGGCCATGGCCTCCTGGAAGACCCCCCAGGCAAGGCGTGCGCTGGCCAGGGCGGCATGGCCCTTGAGCGCCAGCGCCTCCGGCGTGCCGATCGCGTCGAGACGAGCATCGACCGCGCTGTCC
>JBJTIQ010000083.1:0-8127 GCA_046095085.1 Actinomycetota bacterium
TGCCGTGACCGCCGGAGGCGAACGCGTCGGGTGGCGGCGGAGACTGCGGGGTCTGCACCAGCGCGGTCAGCACGGCGAGGTTGTACTCGCAGTCGGCGAGCGCTCCGGGATCGTCGGCGCGGAGCACGCCGGGGATGGCGCGGTACTCGTCGCGCGCAGCGGCGTATCGCGCAGCCGCGGCGTCGTAACTGCCCAGTCGGCCGAGAAGCGACGCGGCCTCGTCCTGCTGCCGACCGAGACCGTCTACGGCCTCGCCGCGCGGGCCGACGATCCCGCGGCCGTCGCCCGCGTCTACGCGGCCAAGGGGCGCCCCGAGCGCCATCCCGTCATCGTGCACATCGCCGACCCCGCCGACGCGATCGATCCCGACGCGCCCGGCTCCTGGGTGTCGGACGCTCCGGAGTTCGCGCAGCACCTGGCCGCGGAGTTCTGGCCCGGCCCCCTCACGCTCGTCCTGCCGAGGTCGTCGCGAGCAACCGACGACATCACCGGCGGCCAGGACACCGTCGCGATTCGGGTGCCCGCCCATCCGCTGGCGCGCGAGGTACTCCTCGCCATGGACGACCTCGATCCGGAGGGCGCGCCGCACGCCATCGTCGCGCCGAGTGCCAACAGGTTCGGTCGCGTCAGTTCCACATCGGTGCAGCATGCGCTCGACGAACTGGGCGACGTACTCGACGAGACGCGCGACATCGCACTTGATGGCGGCCCGTGCAGCGTGGGCCTGGAGTCGACGATCGTCGACTGCAGCGGAGATGCTCCACGCATCCTGCGACCCGGCGGCATCACGGCGGCCGATGTGGTGCGCGTCGCGGGGCACATGTCGTCACTGTCCGGCTCATCCGCTCCACGCGTCCCGGGCGCGCTTCCCTCCCACTATGCGCCCGCCGCGCGCGTGGCCATCGCGATCGACGGCGAGGCGGCGGCGGCCTACGCGGGGGCCGCGACCGAAGGCGGCCTGGGCGACGGAAGCATCGGGCTGCTGGCTCCCGCGAGCGTCGCCGATCTCCCCGGGGTCGTACGCCTCGCCACCCCCGGCACCAGTGAGGACTACGCCCGGATTCTCTACTCCGCCCTGCGCGAAGCGGACGCGCGCGGAATCGAGTTCATCGTGGTCGTGCCACCACCCGCGGACGCCGATGGGATCGCCGCCGCCATCGTTGATCGGCTGCGCCGGGCGTCAGCACCGCGTACATGACCACCCCATCACCTTCCTTCCCGGAGCGTCGGCCTGCACAATGACCACAGGGATCAGCCCGGCTGGCCCGCCGGGACCCACGAAGAAGGGACACCATGAAACTCATATCCATATGCGCAGCCGCCGCCGTCGCTGCCGCCCTCCTCGTCGCGCCAGCCGCGGCCGCGCAGGCCGACCAGGGTGCGGTCTGCGGATGGACCGGCGACGTGACGACCCTCATGGCCAAGGCGGATCGCCGGGTGCGCTCCGAGCGCGTCACCGAGCAGGTCAAGGCCCGCATGGGCAAGGACGCGAAGATCCTGTCCTACAAGCGCATGGAGGTCGACCTCCTTGCTCGTGCAGGCGAGAAGACGAGCCCGACCAAGGCCTCGACGCTGACCAACAATCGCGTGGCCTACAACATGCAGGTCAAGGCCGGTGGCGAGGAATCGACCATCAGCGCGCAGGTGCGCTTCGACGGCCTGTGCTATCGCACCACGGTCGTGGTCGACTCCGCGTGGGTCGGCAGCACGGGCACCGACCAGGCTCTCACGGTCGGCGCGGATGAGGCGCTCAAGCTGGCGCAGGCCTACCGCAAGAAGCACTCGGCGGACTTCCCGCTGGATGCGCCGCTCGTGATGATGAATCTCATGCAGGCCACCACGGCCCCGCCGGACTTCGGCAAGCTGCGCTGGTACGTCAACTACGAGCCCGCACCCGGTGCGCTGCAGATCCTCGCGGTCTACATGAACGGCAAAGTCAGCCCGATGAGCTGACGGTCACGGTGTTCGACGTCCGTCCGATACGGCGGAACAGCCCGTAGAGGACGGCGCCGAACACCGCGCCCGCGAGGTAGGCGCCGTCGCCGCCATCGAGAAGGTTGCGCGAGACCCAGCCCAGCCAGCCCAGCGCGATTGGGTAGTCGGCCGCGATCTGGTTGCCGAGCGGCGTCGCGGTAAACGGCAGCAGCAGGATGAAGCCGATGAGGAATGCCGCAACGGCCGCGCGGGTCTTCTCCGCGATCGTCTCCCAGGGCCGAGGTTCACCCCAGCGATAGAGAAGCTCGACGATGACGACGCCGAACCATGGAGCCGTGTAGTAGCCGGCGAAGAGCACGATGTCGGACGTGAGCTGACCCAGCTGCGTATTGCGACTGATGAGGGCGAGGGTCAGGCCGGCGGCCGTGACGAAGAGGGAGCAGACGGCGCGCGGGAAGCGCAGTCCCATCTGCTTCAGGCTCAGGCCCGCGCTGAAGTCGTTGAAGGCGTTGGCGGTGGCCAGCGACGTACCGAGTGCTACTAGCGCGACCGTCGCGATGGCTCCTCCGCCGAGGAGTTCATCGACACGCGCCATGGGGTCATCGAGTGCCGCATTGGTGGAGACCCATGCGCCGATTCCGCCGAGCACCAGCAGCGGCACGGTCATGCCGACGAACACCCACGCGAAGACACCGACCGGTGAAGTACGCGCGGGCAGGACGCGCGACAGGTCGCACGCCTGGACGGTCCAGGAGATCGAACCGCTCAGGCCCAGGCCCACCGCGAGCAGGAACGGTCCCATCGGGAAGCCCTCCACCCCCGGCGGTGCGGGAGCAGGCGGGACCTGGGCGGCCCCGATGATCAGCCCGATGCTGATGAGCAGCATCACGGCGCTGATGACCGTGCCGAGGATCCGCATCAGCCGCACGCCGACGATGACGACGGTCACCTCGATGGCGACCACGGCCGCCAATGCCACGAGGAAGGGGATGCCGAGAGAGGTCGCCAGCGCGTCAACGCCGAAGAGGTCGTTGAGTGCGTTGTAGGCGATCAGGCTGCCGATGAGGAAGATCTGCGGCACGACGTTCAACGCACCGAACGCAAGACGACCCAACGGCATCTGGGCCATGCCCGTGCGCGGTCCCCAGATAGAGATGAATCCGACAGCGAGGGTTCCGAGGATCGTGCCGAAGGCGAGGCCGGCGAATCCGATCGCGAAGCCGGGGCCCGCGGAGCCGCCAGCGGCGACCATGCCGGTGATGATGGTGCCGGGTGCGAGGAGCACGCCGGCCCAGGTCGCGGCTAGCGACCGCGGCGATCCGCTGCGCTGGGTCTCATCGAGTCGCGCCTCTTCGGCAGCCTCGGGCGCGACGGTCGGGGTCGTCAAGGAGTCCATGGGGCCACACCGTAGCCACGCACAGGCTCACCGCGCCGACGATTCGCCCGTCAGTCGTAGCCGAGCTCGTGGAGCCGATCGTCGTCGATCCCGAAGTGGTGCGCGATCTCGTGCACCACGGTGATGTTGACCTCCTCCACGACGTCCTCGTAGGTGTCGCAGAGGCGCAGCGTCGGGTTGCGGTAGATGGTGATGCGATCCGGCAGGGCGCCGGCGTACGCCGAGTCCCGCTCGGTGAGCGCGATGCCCTCGTAGAGGCCGAGCAGGTCGGGGTCGTCCTCAGGACCGTCCTGCTCGATGACGAAGATGACGTTGTCGACCAGCCGCGCGAGCTCAGCCGGCACGGCCTCCAGCGCCTCGGCGACGAGCTCCTCGAAGTGCGCGGGCGAGACGTCGATCACGCAGCCATTGTGCGCCAGCGCGCTACGGCGCCGACACCGGCACGGCGCGGAAGACGCGCGTATCGCTGGACATCGCCTGGATCGTGACGGTCCAGACGCTGGGACCTCCCGCGGGAATGGTCCAGACACTCACGGCGCGATCTGCCTTGGCGTTGAAGCCGCGCTGGGGAACGTCCGAGAAGTTGTCGTACAGGTAGACGCGGTAGGCCTTCGACGGATTCGGCAGGTGCACTTTGGCCGTGAGGGTGATGGGGGTTGCGGCAGGGGGCCGTTTCATCACCTGGTTCGGACCACTGCCGTTCTGAACTCCTTCTCCGTTCGCGTCGGATGTCAGGCGCACGGGAATGGTCACACCGTCAGGATCGAGGACTCCGCTGACCGCGGACGCGAAGTTCTTGGGGCGATCGCGCAGGGCATAGACCGGTCCCCCGATGGCATTCGCCTCCGCACGAGTGCGCGGGAAGGTGGCGAATTCGTAGGTGTAGAGGTAGGGAATGTTGGGTCCGATGTTGTGCAGGCCGTTATCGCTGATGGTGATGGAGTCCGTCGGGTGGTAGCCCGAATCCTTCATGGGCGATCCGGAACCGATGCCGAAGACCGGGACGATGTGGTCATACGACGGGTCACCCTTGTCCTCGGGCCATTCGTCGAGGATCTTGGTGTTGTTGAACACGCCGATGATGACCACGTCGCCGGCCAGGAAGCGCTTCTTGACCCAGCCGAGGTACTGCGGCACCGATACCTGATCGGCACTGTCGAATTCGCGCGCGTCCAGCTTCATCGCCTGAGCCGCCGTGAGGGCGTTGTGGCCCAGCAGGAGTTGGGCACCTGCCTTCCATTGATCCACGCCCGGCGAGGCCAGGTCTCTTGCTGTCCACTGGGAGGTGTACTGGCCGAACCTCATGCCCGCGCTGATGAACGCAGTCTCCCCGCAGTAGCCGTAGTTGGCATTCCACTGAAAGCGAGGCGACATCGGCGTGCCGCGCTCCCAGTACGTCGTGGACGGCGTCATGGCGTGGGCGGACGTGGCCAGGACCAACGGCGAGGTGAACATCGCCGCTGCCACCGCGAGTCCTATCGAGGCTCTGCGGGAACGCCGAAGTGACATATGAACCCTCCAGAATTCTGGGCGCATCGCTACCGTACAGCGGCCCGCCCGTGCCCGTCATGCAAACGCCGCAGCGAGGGTGGCGGACGCCTCGGCCACGCAGCTCGCATCCGTGGGCGGGCGCGTGCGCGCAGCCCGACCGCCCGAGAAGCCCACGAGCGCGGGGAAACCGAGCACCTTGGTGAGCGAGTAGAACTCGGTCCAACGTAGGGAGGCGAGAGACCCCGCGGGCGCGCCGGGGGCGCCGCCGCCGACGACGCCGTAGACCTGGAAGTCGCCCCACCATTGCTCGTCGTAGCGCAGCACCACCTTCTCGAGGTTGCCTGTCGACAGGCCGCGCAATGCTGACGTCACCGGCCGCGGAATGTCGGCGACGGCGAGATGGCCGTCTCGCACGATCGGTAGGGGGACCGCGACGACAGCGACATCGGCAGACATTCGTTCACCCGATGACAGAGTGACGCTGACGCGCGAGCTCCCCGACCGCACGTTGCTCACGGGCGACGTCATCATCCGGTCGACGCCGTCGAGCAGTGCCTCGACGATCGCGACGTAGCCGCCCGCAACCATGGCATCGCCGCCGCGGTAGGCCGCACCCTCTTCGGTGGCCCGTACGCCGAGGCGATTGGTGTCGAGTCCGTACTCCTGGACGATCTCGACCTCTTGCGCCCACGCCTCCAGTCGACCCTGGCCCCAGCCAGCCCTACCCAGCCATGTCGCCACCGAGGTGTCGACCGGCGGCCACGCCTCCTCGAGTCGCCCCAGCAGGGTGTCGACCTTCCGCCAGCGAGCCTCAGCTGGGGCCGACGGTCGCCCGGTGACGGTGTCGCGCGCGATGGCGTCGTCGTAGTCGGTGGGCACCAGTGTCAGGCCTGCATTCGTCGCCAGGGGCACGAGCGGGTTGCCGCGAAGGGCGTGGATCCACGCGGCACCCAATTCGACCGGCACTCCCCATGCCTCGTCGCTCCAAATGCGGCCACCGATGCGATCGCGTGCCTCGATCACTGTGACGTCGACTCCAGCCGCCTGCAATGCGCTGGTTGCCGACGCACCGGAGATTCCGGCGCCGATGACGATGGCCGAGCGTGCGTTGACGCGGTCGAGCAGCCGCTTCGCGGCATACGCGCCCGACAGGTAGGCGCCCGTCGTGGTCGCCGGGAACTGCGTGCTCGCGTATTCGCCCGCGAGTGCGATGCGACCACCGATCACGGCGTCGGCGACGGTGCGGCGTACCGACGGTGACGTGCCGGGCGGGAGCGCTGAGTAGGAGCCGCGCGACCACCTGTCGGTGTCCCAGCGGGTGACCAGCGAGGCGGTGGGAGATGGCACCTTCAGCCGAGCCACCGCGCGCGTGGCGTGGGCCGGATCTATCGCGACGAGGAAGGGCGTTGCCGCGGCCGCGAGCCCCGCGGCGAGGAACCGGCGCCGATCCATGGCGTCACCCTTGCACGCGGCGCATGACATCGGTCATCACGGCGCGGGGAAGGTCAGCGTGGCCGGGCCCAGCCCGCCGGTCACCCGCAGCGTGGCCAGTGCACCGTCGGTGTCGGCGTTCCATGACCCGGTGACGGTGCGCACGCCGCTGCTCGCTGGCACCCGCAGGTCGACGGTCACCCTGCCGGTCGCTCGATGCCACGTCACTGTCCCGCTCACGGGCAGGTCGCGCACGAGCTTGACTGCGTCGAGGGTGAAGCGCACACGCTTGGTGCCGGAGTAGCGCCACTCGCCGCCGCGCAGGCCGAAGCCGGTGTCGGAGTAACCCTGCCACCATCGGTCGATGAGGTCCGCTGCGGTGTTGGCGGCGGTGACCGTCACCCGCGAGCGCTCATCATCGGCAACCCCGGCAGGCAGTTGCACTGCGGCGAGCTCGCGCGGGTAGGTGCCGACCGCGCGGATGAGCGGCGCCGTGGCCGCGCACTCCTCGAGCGCGGGCGGGATCTCGATGCCTCCCGTGCGAACGACGTGCCGCACGAGCTGCGCACCGCAGGAGTCGGGACCGGCGCCCCCGACGACGTGCAGGCCGTTGGCCACGACAATGTGCCGCGAGCGGGGGAAGCGCGCGGCCACCATGTCGCCCTCGGCCGCGGTCGTGATCGTGTCGAGCTCACCCGAGAGCACGAGGGTGGGCACCGCCGGGTAGGCGCCATCAAGCGGCCTGGGTGGCCCGAAGGTGGCGCCAGCGGGAGGCTTCGGCCACTCCAGGCACATGCCGAAGGACGTCCAGCCCGAGCGCTTGTACTCGCGAATCGAGAACGGCGCGTAGAGCCCAGGCTCCGCCTTCTCCTTGCGCGCGAACGCATCGCGGTACTGCTGCTGGCGCACGCCCGGCGAGCGACGCAGGTCGAAGAGCTGCGGGTAGTCGTGGCACGACACCGCAGCCTCGGCCCCGCTGCTGTATTCGCGTGGGTTGTTGGAGGTATCGCCGGTCCACCAGAACTCCGCAAAGAGTCGCCCCAGTGGTCGCGCATCGCCTTCGAGCGCGGCGCGCACGGTGGCGGTGAATTCACGGTAGGTCGGGGAGAGATAGGTGGCGTTGTAGGCGACCGCGGCGACCGCCTCGGGGTCGAGCACGACACGATGCCAGCGGCCGTCGCCCCCGGGGGCGCGCACCTGCATCGGCCGCGAGCGCAGCCGGTCGAGCAGGGTCTCGAGCAGCGGCAGGGGCAGGCCGGGCTCGCTGGCGCAGAGCTCGCTGCGCGCACAGACCGCCGTGAAGGCGCGGCGCAGGGCCGGGCCCTGAGTCGGGTACCACGCGGACTCGCCGTAGGTCGGGTAGGCGCCGTCGAGGATCAGGGTGCGCAGCCGGTCGCCGTGGCGGCCGGCGAAAGCCTGCGCGAAAAACGTGCCGTAGGAGTCGCCGTACATGTCGACCTCGTCGATCTCTAGTGCGTCGAGCACCGCGGCGAGGTCGTCGGCGGATGCCTCGCTGCCGTAGGAGTACGCGCGGTCGCCGAGCGAGCGGCCGCACACGCCGACGGCGCGCACGTACGACATCGTGCCGTTGTCGAGCGCGGGGCAGGCGACGACGGCGGTGCGTCCCATGCCGCGCTGATCGACCAGCAGCATGTCGTGATTGGCCAGGAGATCGTCGTACATCTCGGCGAACCACTCACCCGAGCCCGTCGTGCTGTAGCCCGGCCCACCCTCGTGCGGCACGAGCGTGCCGATCGACCGGCCAGACGACGCGGGGATCCAGGCGAAGCCGACCTTGAACGTGCCGGGCACGCGGCCGGACTCATCCCATGGTCGCGTGATGTGTCCGCAGTAGGCGCCACGCATCACGGGGC
>JBJTIQ010000084.1:0-6769 GCA_046095085.1 Actinomycetota bacterium
GCGAGGACACAGGCGGTGACGCCGCCAGCGGCGAGCGCCCCCCGATGGGCAGCCGCGTCAATGCCGAACGCGCCGCCCGACACGACGGTCCAGCGCGCGTTTGCGAGTTCGGCGGCCATGGCGTGTGCCAGCCCTTCGCCAGAGGGGGTCGATGCGCGTGCTGCGACTAGCTCGACGGTGAAGACGGCGATGGTGAGCAGATTGGTGTCTCCGGCGATCCACAGCCCGAGCGGCGCGCGCGTGAGCAGGTCGTCCAGTTGCGTGGGCCACTCCGGGTCACCGGGCACCACGAACCTGGCACCGCATCGCGAGGCCCGCTCGTGGAGGTGCTCACCGAGCACACGGCTGTCGCGGGGAGATGGACCAATGCGCGTCTCCATGGCGGCGGCGCGCCGCAGCGGGCTCGTGCGAGTCAGCACCTCGTCGACCACCCTCGCGGCCCCCAGGTGAGCCACTCGCGCTGCCAGTTGCTCGTCGCCTGGCTCGGACCACACGCTCAGCAGCAGGCGGGCATTGCGTTCATCATCGTCGGGCCGCGCAGTCATCACGCGGCCTCCGGACCGCGCAGCGAGATGGCGCGCGCGATGTCGTCGACACCGGGGCGCGACCGCCCGCCAAGATCGGCCAGGGTCCATCCGACGCGCAGCACGCGGTCAGCGCCGCGGAGGGTGAGGGCACCACGCGTTACGGCCCGCGCCATGATCTTCGATCCGTCGCTCTCCGCCGGCCAGTCCCGTCGCAACGCGGGTCCCGGCACCTCGGCGTTGATACGCCAGGGGGTGCCACGCCAGCGCCCGAGCATTCGCTCGCGTGCGGCAAGCACGCGAGCGGCTACCACGGCGGAGGGCTCCCCCTCGTCACCGAGCGCACTGGCCAGGGGGCGGCGTACTTGCAGGCGCATGTCGATGCGGTCCGCGAGCGGACCGGATATGCGGGCGGAGTAGCGGCGACGCTGAACCGACGAGCAGCTGCAGTCGGCACCATCGCCCATGCCACGCCCGCACGGACACGGATTGGCAGCGAGGACAAGTTGGAAACGCGCGGGCAGCGTGACAGCGAGGTCCGCGCGGGCCACGCGGATGAGCCCCTCCTCGAGTGGCTGGCGCAGGGCCTCGAGGACCGGTCGCGCGAACTCAGGCGCTTCGTCAAGGAAGAGCACGCCCCGATGCGCGAGCGTGATGGCGCCCACGGCCACGCGCCCTGACTGGCCGCCCCCGACGATCGACACCGATGACGCCGAATGGTGGGGCGCGACAAACGGAGCGTGCCGGTCGAGCCCCGCGCCTGGCACAAGCTGCCCGGCGATGGAGCGAATCGCCGTGACCTCCAGCGCCTCCTCGTCGGCAAGTGCAGGCAGCAAGCCCGGCAGGCGAGACGCCAGCATGGACTTGCCGGACCCGGGCTCGCCGACGAGCGACAGGTGGTGGCCCCCGGCGGCGGCAACCTCGAGTGCGCCGCGCGCCTCGGGCTGACCGCGCAAGTCGGCAAGGTCGAGGACGCGCGCATCAATGGGCGGCGGCTGATCATCGGCGCCGTCGCTTGGGTGAGCATCACCGCGAAGGATCGCGATCAGGTGATCGAGGTCGCGCACCCCGCCCGCATCGAGTTCGGGCACGAGGAGCGCCTCACCGAGATTGGGCTGGGGAACCAGCAGGCGAACTCCCGGGATGTCGCGCACCGCAAGCGCTGCCGCGATGACACCCGGAACGGCGTGCAGCCGACCGTCGAGGCCCAATTCGCCCAGCACGCAAATGCTCGCGGCGGCCTCAGCCGGCACCTGCCCGGACGCAGCGAGCACCGCGACCGCGATGGCCGCATCTAGCGATGATCCGCGCTTGGGAAGCGAACTGGGCAGCAGGGCAACGGTGATGCGGGTGCGCGGCCACTCGGCAGCGCTGTGCGTGACAGCCGCTCGAACGCGATCGCGTGCTTCATTGATGGCGGCGTCGCCCAGCCCGACGACGATCATCGCCGGCAGACCCGAGGAGATATCCGCCTCGACGGTGACGAGGCGAGCCCTGACGCCGACGACGACTGCCGATCGGGTGCGCGCAACCATTAGTCGATACCCCGGAGATATTCGATGACGGGGCGTCCGCGCCCCTCGGCGAGGATCCCCACGACGTCGAGGCGGATGTCACTCGCATGCTCGCCCTTGGCGTGCAGCCACGCGACGGCGAGTCGACGGAGCCGCCGGACCTTGCGGGGGGTGACTGCGGCCACCGGGGAGCCGAATGCCTCGGTGGTGCGGGTCTTGACCTCGCACACGACCAGCGTGGTGCCGTCGCGCGCGACGATGTCGATCTCCCCGTCGCGGCACCGCCAACCGCGGTCGACGACCGTTAGGCCGCGGTCGATGAGGAATCGGACCGCGAGATCCTCACCCCAGTTGCCCAGCGAGATATGTGCAGACATGACGCACCTCCGCCGGGAGCGTCGCGTGCGGAAGGGCATCGGCGACGATCCCGTCGACGCCTGTGGATCGGCGGCAGCCTCCGCGACTGTGGACTAGGCGCTTGCGCGTGCGCCCGGGAGACGCCAGCTGAGGCGGTGGAGGGGGCTGGGGCCGTGCTCGGCAAGCGCGGCAACGTGCTCGGGTGCGGCGTACCCGCGATTGGTCTCCCAGCCGTATGCCGGATGCTCCCCGGCCAGTCGTTCCATGAGGTCGTCGCGGGCCACCTTGGCCAGGATGCTCGCAGCGGCGACAGCCGCGCAGGTCGCGTCGCCCGAGACGAGCGTCTCCACGCGGATGCCCGGGCAACTCCGGCGCAGCCAATTGTGGCTCCCATCGAGGAGCACGACATCGGGTCGCTCGCCCACCGAGTTGAGTGCCCGGACGGCGGCGATGGCGAGGGCTCCGACGATGCCCACCTCATCGATCTCGCGGGAGCTCGCCATGCCGACACCGCAGCAGCGGGCCCACGCGCGTATGCGCGGGACGAGTTGTCGGCGCTCCTGCGGCGGACACGCTTTGCTGTCGCGCACGCCGCGAGGAGCCGTCGACGTCTGCAGATCGATGACCACCACGCCCACCGCCACGGGCCCGGCGAGCGCCCCGCGCCCTACCTCGTCGATGGCGGCGAGCGTGGCCGTGGGTGCCACCTCGCGCAGGATCTGTCGCTCGCGCCTCAGCGTCGGTGCCGACGTCACGGCGAGGCCTGACCGTCTGGGATGTCGTCGTAGGCCGCCGGTGTCGCGAGAACCTGCGGAGGCCACAGGCGCATGATGATGCGGCCTCGCAGATCGGCACCGGACACAGCACCACTGTCTTCGCCCAGGTGGTAGCGCGAGTCGCGGGCCGCGGCTCGATCGTCGCCCAGGACGAAGTAGGAGTCGGGTGGAACGACGACGTCGAAGGCCACCTGGTCTGTGGGCATACCCTGCGGCAGGTAGGGCTCATCGAGAGATCTGCCGTTGACGACGATGCGTCCGCTGGAGTCGCAGCAGGAGATGCGGTCACCCCCCACGGCAACCACCCGCATGACGACGTCGCCGGTGGGCACCGGTGCGAGTCCGAGCACTCCCAGCAGTCTCGAGACCGCGGAATCATTCGGAAGGGCCAGCTCCTGCCAGCCACCCGGATCCTCGAAGGCAATCACGTCGCCGCGGGCGGGAGTCATGACGGCGAGAACGCCGCGCCCGACGAGTGCGCGGTCACCGGCATCGAGAGTTGGGGCCATGCCCGTGCCCGCGATGTAGATCGGCTGGGCGATGACCAGGCGCACCAGCACGCTCGCGAGGAGCGCGAGGCCCAGGATGATTCCGCCTTCGCGGGCGATGCGCAGGACCCAGGCGCTCGCGCCGTGCCGGGCGGGAGGCGCTGCGTGCCGCCCGCGTGCGGGCGTGTCGCCGACCACGGGAATCGGTGCCGTGTCGTCGTTGCGACCAGGGGTCAGCGTCTCCTCCACGATCAGGGTTCCGCGCTGGAGGACGTCAAGGCCGGCTGCTCGAAGGTGGCCGGGATCTCCAGCACCTGAGCGTTGTTGAACGGCCAGACGACGACGAACGCTCGGCCGATCACCTTGTCGACCGGCACGAATCCGCCGCCCGGGTCGCCCATGTGGGAGCGCGAGTCGGCCGATGCCGACCGATGGTCGCCCATGACCCACAGGTGGCCCTCGGGCACCAGCACGTCGAAGGGCTGCTTGCTGGGAGGGTTGTTGCGATAGAGATACGGCTCCTCGTCGAGCGCGACGCCATTGACCGTGATGCGGCCATCCGCATCGCAGCACACGACCCTGTCTCCTCCAACGCCGATCACGCGCTTGATGAAATCGGTGTCGCGAGGAGGTGCCAACCCAACGATTTCACCGAGCCCGCGCACGATCACCTGGACGATCGAGGGTTCGGGCTCGACCTCGTTGCCGAAGACGAAGGAGCCGGTGCCGTCGAAGACGATGATGTCGCCGCGTTGGACGGGGCGCACGTGGTAGACGACCTTGTTGACCAGGACCCGATCCCCCACCTGCAGGGTGTCCTCCATGGACCCCGAGGGGATGTAGAAGGCCTGCACGAGGAACGTCTTGACTAAGAAGGCGACCAGGAAGGCGCCGATGATGAGGAGCGGGAACTCCAGCCAGCCCGGAATGCGCTGCTTGCGGCTACCCATGCCAACCTCCGGGGTGTCCGACGCTTCCACTCCGGAGGGGGTTCCCTCGCCCGCTCGGCTCTCGCTCATCGCCTGGCGAGCCTAGCGCCCGGAGCGTCCGTGACGGCCTTACTCGCCGGTGGCGGGGGTGGCGTCGCGGCGCTCCTTGATCTTCGCGGCCTTGCCACGCAGATCGCGCAGGTAGTAGAGCTTGGCACGACGTACGTCACCGCGTGACACGAGTTCGATCTTGTCGACGATGGGCGTGTGCACGGGGAACGTGCGCTCCACGCCGACGCCGTAGGACACCTTGCGGACCGTGAAGGTCTCGCGCACGCCCGCGCCCTGACGGCCGATGACCACGCCCTGGAAAATCTGGATGCGGGTCTTGTTGCCTTCCACGACCTTCACGTGAACCTTGACGGTGTCGCCGGCGCGAAAATCCGGGAGGTCGGTCTTGAGGGAGAGGGCATCGAGATCGTCGAGCGTCTGCATGGCGGTGTCACTTCCTGCCGGCGCCACAGGTCGCCCGCGGTAGAGCCACCCGGAGGTGGCGCGGCTCCGCACCCGCATCGGGTCGGAGGACCGCTCCCTAATGGCCCTCCCCCTGTGGCGGGCGGGCCCCGCTATCGGCGGGAACGGCCTGCAAAGTGTGCCACAGCAGTCCCGGTCGGTCGTGGCCGGGTGTCCGCTAGCCGGACGCTTCGGCCGGCCCACGGCGCCCTCGCCACGAATCGACAACTACGCGCCCGCTAGGTGTCGATATGTGGCGCTACACCGCCCAGCCGGGGTCGATCACCGCGTCGATCGCGCGAGGATCTCGGCCGTCGCGCGCCGCGCCGACTCCAGCGCCCCCTGCACCCAGCCCGGCCACGGCGACGTGGCCTCGCCGGCGAAGTGCACGCGCCCGTACGGCGCCGCGATCACCTCGCGAAGTCCGCTCTGCCCCGGCCTAAACCAAGCGCCGCCGCCGCGCGCCCAGGGCTCGGCGTCCCAGCAGGTGGACACCCCGCCTTCGACGTGCTCGCTCAGCCCGGGCAGCAAGGGCTCGAGGCGCGCAATCGTGTAGGTGATGCGCGCGTCTTCCGCCATCGCGGTCACGTGCCGTGCCTCATTTCCCCCGGAGTAGGCCACGAGCACCCCGCGCTCCCCCGGCTCTCCCACGGTGAGGTCCCACACTTCGGCGACGCACTCGTCGGTGTCCTCGAATCCGGACCGCCCTAGTTCGAGCCAGAAGCGGCGTCGGCACTGGAGCGCGACGCGCGATAGCGACGCGTAGGGCACGGCCCGCATGGCATCGCGGCGCTCGACGGGCAGGTCGGGCACGAAGTCGACATCGAGAGCCAATGGCAGCGGGAGCGTGCAGATCGCGTAATCGGCCAGGTATGTCTCCGGCCCGACAGGCGAGTCGACGAGCACGGCTACCCCGGTGTCATCAGCCTGGATTCGACGCACGATGCGGCCGAAGTGAATGTCGTCGGTGAGGGTCGCGGCGAAAGCCTCGGCCAACTGGTCATTGCCGCCTCGGATCTTCACCGCCCGCTGGGACCCGGCATCAAGCGCCATGGCCTCCAGCCACCACAGTGCCGACACGCTGTCGAGTCCCTCGCCAACATGGAATCCGAGCGACAAGGCGCGGATCGCCCCCTCGGACGCACCGCGAGAGCGCAGCAGGCTGGCGTAGCCGATCGTGTCGAAGCGCTCGCGCAGGTCGGCGGTGGGCCACCCCTCCTCGAGGGGGTCGCCGATCTCGGCGAGCAGCGGCTCGACGTATGCCTCGTGGAGTCCGCGCAGCGTCAGCGCGCGCTCGTGCGGGTGGAGCGGCAATTCGTCGGGCCAGTCGTCCTGCGCCCAGGGGTGCTCCTCGACGTCGTGGCCCATGATCCGCAGGGTGTGCCCCATGTCGGGCCTATCGAAGGCGATCACCGGCAGCCCAAAGGCATCGATGTAGTGCATCGTCACGTGGTGCACGTCGGGGAACCGCGTGGCACCTTCCTCGACGGAGAGCCCGTCGGCGAAGTCGCGGCGCGTGCGCACGCGGCCGCCAACGTGCCGCTGCGCTTCGAGCAGCGTGACGGAGCAACCCGCGCGCTTGAGTTCGTAGGCGGCACACAGCCCGGCCAGGCCGGCGCCGGTCACGACCACCGACGCAGCGCTCTCGACGTCGGGAAGGGGATCCAC
>JBJTIQ010000085.1:0-3053 GCA_046095085.1 Actinomycetota bacterium
GGACGGCGAGGAGATGGATCGCCGGTCCGACGCGCGCTGCTAGACTCGGGCGATGTCCGCCTCGCCGCTCGACCGCCGCAGCGTCTTCGCCTGGTGCCTTTTCGACTGGGCCAACTCGGCGTTTCCGGCGGTCATCACGACCTTCGTCTTCCGCGTTCGCAACGTCCCCGCGGCGCTCTACAAGGCCCTTGGCGGCTTCGCAACCAATGGTGTCAACATGACCAAACTGGAGAGCTATCAATTGGGCGGGTCGTTCTCGGCCACCCAGTTCTACTCCGACGTGCAGGGCCACCCACACGACAGGCCGCTCGCGCTGGCCCTGGAGGAACTCGCGTTCTACACCGAATCCGTGCGCATCCTGGGCACGTATCCGGCCAGCCCCTTCCGCGAAGACCTCGCCGCCGGATAGCCGGCCACCGTCAGGCGCGCGCCTCACCCAGGGTGATGAAGACGACGCCGATGATGACGATGGCGATGCCAACGATCGTGATCCACGTCAGTCGCTCGTTGAAGATGAGCCACCCGCCGATGGCTGCTCCCGCGGTGCCAAGGGCCGCCCAGAGCGCGTAGGCAGGACCAACCCCCACGGTCTTGAGTACGAAGGCCAGGAGGGTGAACGCCACGGCATAGCCGACAACCACTCCGAGCGACGGCCACAGACGCGAAAAGCCATCGCTGGCCTTCAGCGACAGGGTGCCGAACACCTCCGCGCCGATGGCGAACAGCAGCAGCAGCCAAGCCATCAGGGACGCCCCTCACTGTCGGCCCCCACGGCGAGCAGGGTCTGGATGCGCGGTTCGCGCTCCGGGCTCATGAGCACCTCCAGCCAGACATCGCCGCTTCTGCCATGCATGCGCCAGCGTGCGTGGGCCGGACTCCGTGTCGTGAGCGTATCGGGCACGCTCTCGAATGGGCCGAGGTCTCGCGCAAGAGCCTGCCAGTGGCGTCGGCGCTCCTCACGCGGCTGATCGAGGTCGAGGTTCATCGCACCGTGCGTGTCGAGGACCTCATCCTTCCACCGTGCCAGGAGGGACTCGGCAATGCCGATCGCCTGCCGGGTCACCGGCCACAGGGCGTCTCGCGCGCGGCTCCGACGTGCCGACTCGGAATCATCGGCGACGATTTCTGCTAGCACGTCGGCGCACACCTTGCGCATGGGAGCGTAGGTGCGGTTGGCCAAGGCGACGATTCCCCAGCGCGTGTCAGGATGCCACCGCATGTGGGATCCGAACCCCGGGTAGCCGCCGCTGTGGTGGATGAAACGACCCAGCCGCAGGTCATCGGTGACGTAGAGGCCGAAGCCGTACGAATGAGCAGCCGGGCCTTCGGCCTCGTCGACCTGAGCGATGATGTGCGGGCGCTGCATCTCCCGTCTCGACCACCGAGACAGAGGGATGTCCGCGGGATCATCCGCCCAGGCGGCCTCATGGAAGGCGATCCACCGAGCAAGATCCTCGACGGTGCTCCACAAGCCCCCCATGGGACTGAACGCTCCCGACGCCGTCTCCGGCTGCTCGACGAGTCGGTCGTCCACGCGCCGAAAGCCCGTCGCGTGTCCGTGCGCAGCCGAGACGTCGAAGGTCGATGACGCCATTCCGAGGGGCTGCAGCACGAGGTCGGCCACCACGTCGCAGAAATCTTC
The DNA here is from genome assembly GCA_046095085.1 of Actinomycetota bacterium. Taxonomy (GTDB): domain Bacteria; phylum Actinomycetota; class Actinomycetes; order S36-B12; family S36-B12; genus Mxb001. The sequence continues at coordinate 1,643 of JBJTIQ010000085.1, forward strand.
GCCGGTGGCCTGGGCGATCACTCGGCCGAGCAGGGCGTAGCCGAGGTTGGAGTACTCGAAGTCGATTCCCGGCGGCCGGCAGAAGGACAGGCCTCCCTCCACGAGTCGATCGAAGTCAGCCAGGGGCAGTGATTCCTGACGATCGCCCCATGGATCGTCGGTGGGGAATCCGGCGGTCATGGTGAGCAGGTGCCGGATGGTCAACGGTGGAGCGGCGCTCGGCAGACCGATCGTGGATGCCCACGAAAGCCACCGCTCCAACCGGTCATCCAGAGCAAGCACGCCACGATCACGCAGGATCAGGACGGTGGTGGCCGTGAAGCTCTTCGTCATCGACGCGATACGAAAGGGGGTCTGTGCGGTCGGCATCCTTGCGGCTTCAGCACCCACGGAGCCGCTGTGCACGAGAGTGCCGCCAAGCACGAGCCCATAGGCGATCGCTGGTACGTCGTTCTCCTCGCGTGCAGCGCGCAGGCGCAGGTCCGTGAGTTCTGCGGCCGCCGAGATGTCCATGAGACGACGCTATCGGAGTGTCGTGCGGCATCTTCCGTGGCGGCGGACTCCTCCTGGCTAGCCTTCGCTGAGGAGCGACGTATCGGGCGTCGCGCAAGAGGAGTTCACATGGGTTTCGGTCAGGCGATCAAGCACGTCTTCAAGAATTACGCCACCTTCCAAGGACGGGCCAGCCGGTCTGAGTTCTGGTGGTGGTACCTCTTCACCGTCATCGTGAGCACGATCCTCTTCATCCCAGCCATGCCCTGGTACAACGAATACGTCAATGCCACCCTCAATCAGATGGGTGACGCCACGCAGGTGCTCCCGGCACCCACCGGGCTCGCGATGGCCGGGCTCGTGCTATCGACGATCTTCTCTCTCGCCATCCTCGTCCCCAGCATTGCCGTGGCCGCGCGCCGCCTGCACGACACCGATCGCTCCGGATGGTGGCTGCTGCTGTACTTCCTCACGTGCTGCTTCGGCATCGGCATCATCGTCCTGATCGTCTTCTGGATCCTGCCCAGCACCCCCGGACCCAACAGGTTCGGACTAGGTCCGGCGATCGCCGATTGAGTCAGGCCTGACCGCGCTCGCGGCCGCGCCCCGACGTCCAGCAGACTAGGGGCGTGGCCGCGCGACTTGTCATCATCGGTTCGGGGGAAACCGCCCCGACGATGGTCAAGGTCCATCGCGAACTCCTGGGGTCCAAGGGACCAGGTCCGGCCGCCCTCATCGACACGCCGTTCGGATTCCAGGTCAACGCCGACGACCTCACCGACAAGATCCTGGAGTACTTTCGCGACTCCGTTGGCGTGGATCTCGACGTCGTGCGGTGGCGGCGCAGTGACGAGCCCGTCATCGATCGCGAGCGAGCTCTCGCCCTGCTGGCCCGCGCGGGGTGGGTATTCGCCGGACC
>JBJTIQ010000086.1:0-2783 GCA_046095085.1 Actinomycetota bacterium
AACCGTGCCACGGGGCCGATGTCCTTCATCTGGTGCACCGCAGGCGTGAGCGGGATCTGCGCCCCAGCCATGGCCGCGATCCGACGGCTCCAGCAGCCGCAGGCGATGACGACGTAGTCAGCCTCGATGGTGCCCTGGTCGGTGACGACCGCGCTGATGGCGCCATCGGTCACGGTGAGGTCCTTGACCTCGACGTTGGCGAAGGACTGCAGGGCGCCCATCTCGATGGCCTTCTCGCGCATGAGGGTGCCGGCGCGCAGGGAGTCGCAGACGCCGACGCCCTTGGTATAGAAACCGCCGAGGATGACGGTCTCGTCGATGAAGGGCACCATCTCCTTGACCTCATCGGGCGTGAGCAGGCTCATGTCCTCGATGCCCCACGACTTGCCCGAGGTGATGCGGCGGGTGAGCTCCTGCATGCGCTCGGGGGTGCGCGCGACCTCGATGCCGCCGGACTCGACGAAGGTGTCGAGCTCCTTGTATTGGCGGAGGCTGTCGAGGGTGAGGAGCGCCATCTCCTTGTTGTGGTCGACGAGGAAGATGAAGTTCGACGCGTGGCCGGTCGAGCCGCCCGGGTTGGGCAGCGGGCCCTTGTCGACCTGCACGATGTCGCGCCAGCCCAGGCGGGCCAGGTGGTAGGCGACGGAGTTGCCCACGATGCCCGCGCCGATGACGACGCACTTGGCCTTGCTTGGCAGGTTGCTCATTGCTTCCTCTCAGTTGGTACAGCCCTAGAGGGCTCGGCGTACCTCGGCCTCGAAGCCTCGGACATGGATGCACATGACCTCGGCCGCCCGGTCGGGATCCCCGTCGCGGACGGCCATCAGCAGGTCGCGGTGCTCGGCCACGGCATCGCCGAGGTGCGTGACGCGGTCGAGTGCCAGGAACCAGATGCGCAGAGCGTGCATGTAGTGCTGGTCGCACACCGACTGCAGGAATTCGTTGTGCGCGCACCGGTAGATGTGGTGGTGGATGCGCTGGTCGAGCTCGATCAGCGACAGCATGCCGGGTGCCTTGGCAACCTCGTCGATCGCGGCCAGCAACTCGTCGATGACGGCGAGATCGTCATCGGTACGGCGCTCCGCGGCGAGGCGCGCTGCGAAGGGCTCGGTCTCCTCGCGCACCTCCGACAGCGACGACAGGTCTCGCGGGTCGAGGGCAGCCACGAACATCCCGCGCCGCGGGTAGACCTCGACGAGACGCTCATTGGCCAGCGTGCGCAGGGCCTCGCGGATGGGGGTGCGCCCCAGGCCCAGGCGTGACTGGAGTTCAGGCTCGCTGATGACCGACCCGGGCGGGAGGTCGAGGGTGACGATGAGTGCGCGAATCTCGCGGTAGGCGTGGTCGGCCTGGGATTCCCCGCCCGTCAGTTCGGGCTGAATGAGGGTCGCCGCCGTCACTCCCCAGATATATCAGTTTTGCAGCGAGTTGTACATCAGATTCCCCAGCGGGCGGGGCCAACGTCCAGTGAGCCGCCTCGGGGGTTGAGGAATGATGTGGCCATGGACGGTGCACGAACCCTCAGGCTGATGATGGCTCCCTTGGCGCTGGCCACGGCCCTGGCGCTCGCTATGGGGATCTGCGTCCCTGCGGCCTCCGCTGCTCCCGCCCCCGACTCCGGGTTCGCGCAGCCGTTCGCCGGGGTGGCCAAGTGGGTGGGCCAGGCGCCGACGCGGGCGTCAAGGGTGAGCCAGGTGAATGCACCCCTCGGGCAGCGCCGTGCCGACCGCATCGCCGCGGCCCTTCGCTTCGACTCGACCAAGGCGATGACCAAGGAGCAGTATGCGCTGTTCCTCTCCGGCGGCGGTGACGGCGGCGGCGGGGCCGATGCAAAGAAGTCGGCTGAACTCATCGAGAAGAGCGTGCGCTACCTGACGAACTCCTCCGCCACGCGGATGTACCGGACCATCGACGGCAAGCGCACCCGAATCCTCCTGGGCAGTTATGGCCTCATCGTCAATGGCCAGGGCATGCTCGAGAGCCCGGCCAATGACTCCTCGCCGGTGCGCCAGGTCAACTGGGTGCTCGCGCCGATGGCGCTGTGCCGCAAGCAGCAACCGCCTTCCGAGTGGAATCTGCCCCCGGGCACGTGTGGCTACATGGGGAGGTGGCTGCGTCGCAATGCTCCGGCCACCCTCGAGGCGCTCTACGCGTCCGCCTACACCTCGGAGCTGTCCTATGGCTCCCAGTCGCAGGAGATCACCGAGCCACACGAGATACTGCCGAACACGGCCGGGGCAAAGACCGTCCATGTCGGCATGCCGATGGCCCCGGCGATCTGGATCGTGAACTTCCTGCTCATCTACGCGCTCAATCCGGCGAAGGCAGCGCACATGCCCGCCTACTGGGTGCCGATCCCGGGTCCCGTGACTGCCGCGCTTTTGGACCCGAGCAACACCACCGGCCAGGTTCCCTACAGCACCTACCGTCATCTATTCCCCTGACGGCGCGACACGGGCTGGCCGAGAGTGGGAACCTTGCTCCTAGTGCTCGGACCCAGTGGGAGGTAGCCGTGTCCAACTCACGCCGCAATGCGGTCGCACTGATCGCCGGTGCCGTCATCCTCATCGTCGCCTCCTCCGCGTCCAGCGCCGTGGCGACAAAGCTCATCACCGGCGCGCAGATCAAGGATGGCTCGATCACCGGCAAGGACCTTGCGCCAGGCACGATCATGCTCAGGCACCTGCATGAATCAGCCGAGGGGTCTGGCGTTGTCTATACGTCGCGGGGGTTCGGGGCCGCTCACAACGGCCGTCGAGCACTCACTCCGCGGGCAGGCACGG
>JBJTIQ010000087.1:0-2906 GCA_046095085.1 Actinomycetota bacterium
ACCGCCGCCGCGAGCCACCGACTTGGAGACGATGTTGGATGAGGTGTGAGGTGCCGCGTGGACCATCTTGGCGCCCGCGTCTTGGTGCTGGCCCTCGCCTGCGAAGGCCACCGACAGCGTCTCGCCCTTGGCGTGCTCGCCGAGCATCCAGACCGCCGGGTACTTCATGGTGACCTTGGAGCCGATGTTGCCGTCGATCCACTCCATGGTGGCGCCGGCATGCGCCGCGGCACGCTTCGTAACGAGGTTGTAGACGTTGTTGGACCAGTTCTGGATGGTGGTGTAGCGACAGCGGGCGTCCTTCTTGACCACGATCTCCACGACGGCGGAGTGCAGCGAATCAGACGAGTAGATGGGCGCCGTGCAGCCCTCGACGTAGTGCACGTAGGCACCCTCGTCGACGATGATGAGCGTGCGCTCGAACTGGCCCATGTTTTCGGTGTTGATGCGGAAGTAGGCCTGCAGGGGGATCTCGACATTGACGCCCGGCGGCACGTAGATGAAGGACCCACCCGACCACACGGCGGTGTTGAGGGCCGCGAACTTGTTGTCGCCCACCGGGATGATCGATCCGAAGTACTCGCGGAAGATGTCTTCGTGCTCGCGCAGGCCCGTGTCGGTATCGAGGAAGATGACGCCCTGCTCCTCGAGGTCCTCGCGAATCTTGTGATAGACGACCTCGGACTCGTATTGGGCCGCGACGCCAGCGATGAGTCGTTGCTTCTCCGCCTCCGGAATGCCAAGACGGTCGTATGTCGACTTGATGTCGTCGGGTAGTTCGTCCCAGCTCGTGGCCTGCTTCTCCGTCGAACGCACGAAGTACTTGCTGTTGTCGAAGTCGATTCCGCTGAGGTTGGAGCCCCAGGCGGGCATCGGCTTCTTCTCGAACAGGCGCAGGCCCTTGAGTCGCAGGTCGAGCATCCACTCCGGCTCGTTCTTGAGCGCGCTGATCTCACGCACGACGTCCTCGTTGAGACCGCGCTTGGCGATGGAGCCCGCCGCGTCGGGATCGCGCCAGCCATATTCGTAACGGCCCAGGCCATCGAGCTCGGGATGCGTGGGAGCGGTCATGCGGATGTCCTCCGGTTCATGAGTGCAGGAACGAGCGACGTGCAGACGCCATCACCGCGACCAATGGTGGCGAGACGGAGTACGTGGGTGCCGAGCAGATCCTCGAATGCCTGGGTCTCCGCATCGCAGATCTCGGGAAACTCGCTGGCGACATGACTCACCGGGCAGTGGTGCTGGCACAACTGGGGGCCCGCGTCAGCGTCTCCCGCGGCCGCGGCGTAGCCGTCGGAACTCAGCAGTGCCGCAAGGCGTGTGAGTCGCTCGTCGGACGTGCGCGCCTGGCTCAGGGGTCCCCGATAGCGCGACACCATCTCATCGGCACGCTGCTGCGCGAAGCCGCGAACGGCAGCGTCACCACCGTGCGCGCGCAGGTAGCGCAGGGCACCGATGGCCACGTCGTCGTAGGCACCGTCGACGACATGGCGGCCCTCATCGGTGCGAGCGAACACGCGCGCCGGGCGTCCGCGCCCGGGGACGGGGCTGGGGCCGTAGGGACGATGAGGCGTGGCGAGCACCAGGCCGTCATCGATCAGGGCGTCGAGGTGCCGGCGTACCACGGTGGGGCTGCTGCCGAGGCGATCGGCGAGCTCGGCCGCCGTCGCGGGGCCGGCCGCAAGGATCGCCCTCGCGACACGCTCGGCGCCTGCTCCCGGGAATTTCACACCCCTAGTGTGTCGGAATTCCTCCGGAGCGCAACACCGGGGCCCCTAGACTGCCCGGGTGCCGGCCGCGGTGATCGATGACGCCTCGGTGATCTACGGGCGCCGCGTCCGGGCCCTCGCTCATCTGACCTTGACGATCCCCCGTGGCCGGGTGACCGGGCTGCTCGGGCCCAACGGAGCCGGTAAGTCCTCGGCGGTCGCGCTCCTCGCCGGGCTCCGGCGTCCGCAGTCCGGACGCGTGGAGGTCCTGGGCGGAGCCGCCGGACGCCGCGAGGCACGTCGCGACATCGGCGTCATGCTCCAGGAGGAGGGGCTGCCGACCGGTGCCCGCGGCCCCGAGCTCGTCAGCCACGTGGCAGCGCTCAGGGGCGCGACTGACTCGCCGAACCGCACCGCCGCGGCGATCAGTGCGCGCCTGGGCATCGACACCTTCGGTCGTACGCCGATCCGACGGCTGTCGGGAGGCGAGCGACGCCGCGTCAGCCTCGCCTGCGCCCTCGTGGGCTCCCCGCGCATGGTGATCCTCGACGAGCCCACCGCCGGACTCGATCCTCGCGGCCGATCGCTGGTCTGGGAGATCGTCCGCGAGCTTCGCGCCGACGGCGTGACAGTCCTGCTGGCGACGCATCTGCTCGATGAGGCCGAGGCCCTGTGCGATGACATCGTCGTGATGGCCCGCGGTCGCTGCCTCGCCCAGCAATCCGTGCAGTCGCTGCTCGACCAGGCCCGTGATCAGGTTCCCTTCGAGGGGCCCCTGCACCTCGACCTAACCGGCCTGCTCGCCGCGCGTCCCGAGGGCTGCGAGGCCCTCGAGACGTCGCCTGGGAGATACGTCGTACGCGGCCCGGTGGACCCTCGGGTGCTGGCGACCGTCACGTCGTGGTGCGCCCAGCATGGAGTGATGGCACGCAACCTCCGGGCCGGACACGGATCTCTCGACGACGCCTACGCGCGGCTCATTGCCGGCGACGAGGCTGCCTCATGAGCGCCTCGCTCGTTCTCACGCAGACCCGCTTCGATCTGCGTCTTGTCATGCGCAACGGCGAGCAGTTGCTGCTCACCGTGCTCATCCCCCTCGCGCTGCTCCTCGCCTTGTCGCTATCGAGTTTCGTGTCACTCGTCGTGCCTGACGGCACAACGCGCGTGAGCACGGCCCTCTCCGGCGTGCTCACG